>JBOFCV010000530.1:0-1666 GCA_051646305.1 Turicibacter sp. | reverse complement strand
AGGGGCACATTGGGGTTTGCTAATAGCCACATCAAAGCCGTTAGCATGCCAGACAATTCTTGGATCGGTAAATTTAATCGCCTTTAATTCTTCTGTTTCAAAAACAGCACACTCACAAAACACGCCATCGGCAAACAGTAATTTATAGCCATCCACTGTATTTTTATGAATAAAAGAAATCGGAAAACAATCTTCTAGCCAATCTACATTTTCAATGAATCGAACTTTATAGCCGGCTTCACAAATCACAAAGAAATCCAAATCAGAATAATCATCTATTCTGTCTTGCTCGAGACCCACTGAACCGAGTCCTAACAACGCTTGCGCGCCTTCACATTGACTTAAAGACACACCAATTTCATCTAATCGTTTTAACAACAACTCTTTTCGACTCACACATCTACCTCTTCTTGATACCAACTCGGAATTATCTTTTCAAAATGATCGTAATCACTTAACGTCTTCACGGCTCGCTTCGTCATCCCCGCTATCTCTTCTTCACCAAACTGAATGGCCCATGGTATAGAATTCAGGGCTGCAAACGCACAATAAACAGCGAGAACTTCCCAAAACTCTTGTGGAACCTCTTTATCAAAATATCCATCAATTTGCCCTCTTGAAAATGGGATACTTTTTTCTATATTAAAGGATTGTATTTTATAAAATTCTTCACCGTAATCACTTTGGCGCCAACGATTAAAATCAATCACCCCAATTGTCCCTTGGGGCGTTAAAATTAAATTACCAACATGAAAATCCCCATGATTAAACACAGTTGGCAGTGATGCTAGTTTATGAATATTGTCGTGGATGTAAGTGATGGCCACCTCATCATGTGGAATTCGATAATGACACACTTCATATCTTTTAATTTTATCAAGCATTTTTTGAATTTTATATTGCTTATCATGGGTCGCATCACAGGATAGCGAATGAATCTGCTTTAATATCTTTCCCGCTTGTAATCCTAATTCATATTGGCGTGCTTGTGGTAAATTAGCAATACATAAATCAAGTGATTGGCCTTCTACATAGCTAAGTAACATATAAACTAGCTTTCCACCCTTACAAGTTCCAAAGTCGATTGCCAAAGACATCGTAAAATCCAACTGATTAAACAATTGAATCATTTGATATTCTAAAAGCTTGTCTTCGTAAACTGAAATATCAGCGGTTCTTAATACTAATTTTTGCCCCTTATCATCTTCTACATAATATTTGGCATCACTTGACCAGCCCTCTTCAATCTTTCTAAAGACTTTACAATTTTTCAATCTATAAATGTCACGATATATGTTCTCCATAACGTCCTCCCTTAACCTGATTCAAAGAATATTATTATATCGAACATTTTCACTTTTGTAAAACGTTTTCTAAAAAAATTACCGACTAGATAGCCGGTAAAAAAACGTCTGTATTAAATATTATCCCTGATAAACCTTAGTTTTATCTCCTGATGGACACGATGCCCACCTTCATGACCATTAAACGGGTAGAATTTGATGTCTTTTTCACTGGTGATTCGGTTATACGTTGCAAAGTATAGCTTGGGTGGACAAACATTATCTTTTAATCCAACCGATGCTAATACTTTACATTGAATGCGATCGGCCAAGTTCATTGTATCAAAGTAACTTAGTGTTTTATATGCCATGTCTACTCGTTC
>JBOFCV010000507.1:0-7211 GCA_051646305.1 Turicibacter sp. | reverse complement strand
ATCCACCACCGAATCCCATTAACATAATACGGTTTTTAGCTTTTGCTCGACCACTTTTTATAGCTTCATCTAAGGCAATTGGAATACTTGCTGCTGATGTATTTCCATACTTCTCAAGATTTAAATAGAATAAATCTTGCGATACTTTTAAATCCTTCACAACTTTATCGATAATTCTTTTATTCGCTTGATGTGGAATAATCAAATCAATATCCTCAAGACTTAACTGCGATTGCTTTAATAAGTTTAAAATTGTTTCTTTAATGGCTGTTACTGCAAATTTAAACACTTCTTGTCCATTCATTGTCAGTGTAATGTCTCCCGCCTCATTATGAGTCAACGGATTTTTTAATGGGAGCACCGATGTTGCAAGTGTCAGTGATAGATCCCCACTAGCATTTAGATACGAAAAGTTATTTGTACTGCCATCGTATTCAACCACAACAGCACCAGATCCATCTCCAAATAAAACACAGGTGTTTCGATCTTCCCAATCAACGACCTTTGATAACACCTCAGCTCCTATAACAAGCGCACGTTTAATCACTTTAGTCTGTAAAAATTGAGCCGCAACACCTAATCCATAAGCAAATCCACTACATGCTGCATTTAAATCAAATGCAATCATTTGTTTATCATTTAATCCTAAACGCCCTTGAACCATACACGCTGTTGATGGCGTTAAACGTTCCGGTGTAAATGTTGCAACAATAATCATATCGATTTCACTCGGCTCTATCCTTGCTGCTTCAATTGCTTTTTTTGCTGCAGCATAGGCAAGGTCAGTTGTATCCTCACCGCTCACAATATGACGTGTATGAATCCCAGTACGACTAGTAATCCAATCATCAGTTGTTTGAACAATCCCCTCTAAATCTTTATTCGTTAAGCAAGTTTTAGGTACATAATGGCCGCTACCGATAACTCTTATTCCCAACAATCTCACCTCAATCTGATTATTTCTATCTATTATTTAACTTAAAATTCTATGGGGTTTAGCTATCTATTGCAAACTAGTCTACCAATTTGCGGGCTGCTAATTCATATTCCCCAATCATGCGATATTTCTTATATCTTTGACCTTGTAATTGTCTGATCGAAACTTTTTTCATTGAATTTAAATACTCCGTTAAATCCTCTTTTAAATGATCAAACACATATTGTGGGAATTGATGTGCGCCTCCGATTGGTTCTTTGATCATACGGTCAATGATTCCCATATCTAAGTAATCTTGTGCCGTTAATTTCATAACTTGGGCTGCTTCTCTTGATTTACTTCCATCTTTATATAAAATAGCAGCAAACCCTTCTGGTGATAAAATAGAATAAATCGCATATTGTAACATCCAAATTTGATCTGTTACACCTAAAGCTAATGCACCACCACTTCCACCTTCTCCAATGACGATTGAAAGTGTCGGTGTTTTTAAATCTGACATATCACGCAAACACTGTGCGATTGCATGGCCTTGGCCACGCTCTTCAGCTTGAAGTCCTGGATAAGCTCCCGGTGTATCAATAAATGTAATAATCGGACGTTTAAATTTTTCAGCTTGTTTCATTAAACGTAGCGCTTTTCGATACCCCTCAGGATGTGGCATCCCAAAGTTACAAGCAATATTTTCAGCCGTTGTATTCCCTTTTTGATGGGCAATAACTGTTACCGTTTGATTACCAAGTTTAGCGATTCCACCAATAATTGATGCGTCATCACCATAAACACGATCACCGTGTAGTTCAACAAACGAATCAAAAATATAATCAATGTAGTCGCGTGCTTTAGGGCGTTTGGGATGTCTTGCTAATACAACATGATCCCAAGCAGTTAGTTGCTCATAAGCACGATTTTTATAACGGTTTAGTTGTTGTTGTAACTCTTCAATTTCTCCCGTATTCTCACTGCTCATTTCGCTCAAACGATTTTCAATTTCAGCAATTTTTTGTTCAAATTCTAAAATTGACATTAGAGATCACCCCTTTGATTCATTTCAACTAATAATGAAATGGTATCTTTTAAGTCAGAACGACTGACTACTTTATCTACTAAACCTTTTTCTTTTAAAAACTCTGATGTTTGAAAATGATCTGGCAACTCTTGTTTAATCGTTTGTTCAATCACTCGACGACCGGCAAATCCGATAGCTGCTCCGTCTTCTGCGATAATAATATCACCAAGCGTTGCAAATGATGCCGTCACACCACCCATTGTTGGATGCGTTAAAACACTTAAGTAAAATAGGCCCATTTCATTGTGCTTAGCAAGGGCTGCTGATGTTTTAGCCATTTGCATTAACGAGTAAATACCTTCTTGCATTCTCGCTCCACCTGAAGCACAAACTAAAACAAGCGGTAATTTCTTTGTCGTTGAAACTTCAACCAATCGGGTGATTTTTTCTCCGACAACCGATCCCATGCTTCCCATTAAAAAATGACTATCCATCACCCCAATAGCAACCGTTTGACCACCGATTTTTCCAACACCGGTCACAACAGCTTCATTGAGCTTATTACTATCTATTAAACTCTGCAACTTATGTTCATACCCTGGAAAAGCCAGTGGATTTTTACTTTTTAAACGACTATTTAGCTCTCTGAATGTTCCATTATCAACTAAACTTTTAATTCGGACAGGCGCAGACATTCGATGATGAAATTGACATTTTGGACAAACTAATAAATTTAATTGTAATTCTTTCGCTGGCATAACCTCTTTACAATCTTCACATTTTGTATAAATACCATCCGTAATATCACGTTTTTGAGTGGTTGTTGATGGTAGTGTTTTGCTTTGGCGTTTTAGAAAAAATCCCATCGTTATCCCTCCAACTCATGCATGTGCTTAGCTATAAAACTTGTATCATAGTCGTTAGCTATAAATTTTTCATGTTGCATAATCGCATATTGAAAATCAATATTTGTATCAATTCCCTCTACTACCATTTCTTCTAATGAGCGTTTCATCTTCGCAATGGCTTCTTGTCGGTCACGTCCATGTACGATAAGTTTTCCAACCATTGAATCATAAAATGGTGGAATGTCATATCCTTGATAAACAGCCGTGTCAACTCGTACTCCAAATCCGTTTGGTATATTTAACGTTACAACTTTCCCTGGTGATGGCTTGAAATTCTGTGATGGATTCTCCGCATTAATCCGACACTCCATCGCATGACCAGATACTTGTATATCTTCTTGCGCAAAAGAAAGAGGAAGATGTGAAGCGACTTTGATTTGCTCTTTTATTAAATCGACTCCGGTGATCATCTCTGTGATGGGATGTTCAACCTGGATACGTGTATTCATTTCGATAAAGTAGAAATCCCCGTGTTTATCTAGTAAAAACTCAATGGTTCCTGCATTTTCATAGCCAACTGCTTTTGCTGCTCGAACTGCAATTTCCCCCATTTTCTGACGTGTTTTTTCAGGTAATACGGGTGATGGCGCTTCTTCGATTACTTTTTGGTTTCGGCGTTGAACTGAACAATCTCGGTCAAATAAATGAACGACATTTCCAAATTCATCGGCTAAAATTTGAAATTCGATATGACGAGGATTCTCAACGAATTTCTCAAGATACATCGTATCGTCACCAAACGCCATTTTCGCCTCAAGTTTAGCTGTTTGATATAAATCTTCGAATTCATCAACATGCGCGATAATTCGCATCCCGCGTCCACCACCACCTGCTGATGCTTTGACAAGTACTGGATATCCGATTTGCTGCGCTATTTTTTTTCCTTGATCTGCTGTCTTTATTACACCGTCTGACCCTGGTACAACTGGAACACCCGCTTCAATCATCATTTCACGCGCATGAGATTTATTTCCCATACTATCAATCACTGATCCTTTAGGTCCAATAAATTTCAATCCTAACTCTTCAACAAGAGAAGCAAAATTACTGTTTTCTGATAAAAAACCAAATCCAGGATGAATCGCATCGCATCCTGTTGAAATAGCTGCACTTAATATATTATTAATATTTAAATAACTATCAGAAATTTTAGTAGGTCCAACGCAAATCGCCTCATCGGCCATATCCACATGTAAACCACGGTCGTCAGCTGTTGAATAAATCGCAACGGTTGCAATCCCCATCTCTTTACAAGCTCGAATAATTCGGACCGCAATCTCCCCTCGATTCGCAATTAATATCTTTTTTAACAAGTAAAACACCTCATCTCTATTAATTATTTACACCCATTGTTACTCAATAACCATTAATACTTGATCGAATCCAATAGCATCCTCATTTGCAACATTTACTTCCGTAATAACACCATCAAATGGTGATTCAATTTCATTCATAACCTTCATCGCTTCAATAATGCATAACACTTGTCCTTTTTTAACAGTGTCTCCAACAGATACAAATGGTTTTCCGCCTGGATTATTTGATCCGTAAAAAGTCCCTACTAAAGGTGCTTTAACAGAATTTTTAAGTGATGAATTTTTGGTTTGTTCTATCTGATTACTTTCTACTGATGGAGTTTGTGCTTGCATAGCAGGAGCTATCATAGTAGATTGTGGCAACTGTTGTGTGACATTTGAATGGTGCATAGGAGATGCTATTTGATGAATGATTTCTTTAACTTCTTTTTTAAGACAAATATTCAATCCTTCAATTTCTAAATTAAAATGTGTCATATCCCCTTTTGAAAAACGTTCCATTAACTCCAAAATATAATCACCGTGTTCTGCCTTACTCTCTTTTGTAATCATCGGATTTACTTTAGCATTCATATACATATCCTCCTCAAAATTTAAATTTATTAGTTTTTTAAACTCTTATCGTTTGATCAACAAAGCTTTTAAAAAAGTATTTTTCTCTTTGACTACACCTAAGTCTAATCATCTCATTTATTAAATGACTTCTTTTCAAATTAGTTTAATAATCAAATACTTCCTTTATCAAATAGTTTGATTTTCAAATATTAAGACTAATATATAAGACAGGGAGGACCCTGTCAATAATTTCTTAATGATTACACCTAAACTTACACGTTGTTTATACAATTTAAGAAGACTGGATTAAACATTTATTGTTTAATCTTGTCGAATTTTTATTATATAAGTAATAATTTAACAAGCCTTTATTTGTGCACTTAATTCCTTCAATAGAACTTCAACTGTTGTCATCTCATTAATTTGATCAACTTTAGCTCCACAGAATAATAAAGCCTCATCAATGTTTCCAAGAACTGCATTAAGTAGTGCTTTACTTATACAATAAGGAGTTAATGCTGGATTACATGGAATTAAACAACGATAACATTTTGTGATTTTCTCACGTTTTAACTCGTAGTTTTTACTAAATTCATTTCTAATCGCACGCCCTGGCATTCCAACTGGACTTTTAACGATAATAATATCTTCTTTTTTACAATCAATAATGGCTTGTTTAAAATTATCATGGGCATCGCATTCTTCTGTTGCGATAAATCGGCTCGCCATTTGAACACCATCTGCGCCAAGCTTTAAGAAATGAGCGATATCTTTTCCATCAAATACACCACCACCTACGATGACTGGAATATGCTTATTATATTTAGCTCGATATTCTTTCACTACCTCAATAACATCCGTTACTATTTTATCAAGACCTAAAATTGCACTTTCGATTTCATCAGCTTTAAACCCCAAATGCCCACCTGCTTCTGGTCCTTCGATGACAATCATATCAGGGGCTACGTTATGTTTGCGGTCATAACTTTTAAGAAGAACCGCTGCACTTCTTGCACTTGAAACAATCGGAGCAAACATAGTCTTTGTGCCTTTTAAATAACCTGGTAAGGCCATTGGAAGACCAGCTCCTGAGATAATAATATCAACACCAGCCTCAACTGCTGCACGTACATGATCTTCGTAATGTTCCATTGCAACCATTAAATTGATTCCAATTATCTTATCCTTTGCTTCTTGTTTTGCTTTTTTTATATGTGTTTTAATAGCACGCAAGTTAGCTTCAAGCGTATTATTTTCAAAATCTTTCTCATCATGTCCAATCTGTGCTCCTGATAATACACCTAAACCTCCGTTTTTTGAAACAGCTGCTGCTAATTTAGAACGTGAAATTCCAATCCCCATTCCGCCTTGTACAATCGGTAATTCCAGTTTAAAGTCTCCTATAATTAATGGTTTAATCTCCATTATCTCACCGCCTAATATTATTTTAATCTACTAAATATATTATTTTGATATACAAAGTATATGATGGATTATAGCATACAACTATTAAAATGGAATCATTTTTTTTGATTTTCAAAGTATTTATTTTGATTTTCAAACAAAATGAATGTAAAAGTAATTTTGTAAAGGCTAACAAATTTTATTTTGTCGAATAAAGTGCGTTATTAGAAATTCAGTTATTTGATATAATAAAGATAATTAAAATACGTATTGGAGACTCCCCTATGACAACAAACTATTACGCCTACTATGATTCACCTATCGGTTTGGTTGAAATTAAATCAACAAAGAATGAAATTCTGTCAGTCCTTTTCATTGAGAATATGGAAAAAACGACGGTGATACCCCTTATTTTACAAGGAGCTCTTCTTCAGTTAGATCAATATTTTAAAGGGGAACTATCAACTTTTAATTTAAAATTAAGGATTGATGGATCTGTATTTCAAGAAAAGGTATGGCGTGAACTTATGCATATTCCTTATGGTGAGACTCGTTCTTACAAACAAATAGCGCAAAATATAGGTCAACAAACTGCTTGTCGCGCTGTGGGTGGAGCAAATAATAAGAATTTGATTAGCATTATTATTCCGTGTCACCGTGTGATTGGGGCAAATAATAAATTAGTTGGTTATGAGGGCGGCCTTGATCGTAAAGAGTGGCTACTTGCTCATGAAAAAAAGGCTCTTCATCGTAAGATGTAGAGCCTTCTTCGTTTATTAAGAATTAATTTCCATGCGATTTGTATATGCTAGTGTTACGAGTTGACGGTATAATGGTTCAATTTCCATTCGTTTGGGGAACTCCATTTTGTAACTTGCTGTGTGTTCATTGTGAGCTAATCGATTAACTGAAGTTAAATAAGTAATTGTAATTTCACTATCATCAATTCCTGTTCCGGCAGTTTCCATTTCACAATCAACAATATTCATTAGATAAACTGATTTAACAGCTGTTTTTCGACCTGTTGCGCCTTGTTTATCAATGATAATTAGACGAACATCTGTAAATACAATAGCATCACG
>JBOFCV010000497.1:0-26301 GCA_051646305.1 Turicibacter sp. | reverse complement strand
CTCCTAGGCTCTCTTATCCTTCTATATCTTTATTAATAAAGTACCATATTCGACAATTTTTGTAAACGTTTTAAAAGGTGTCATTTGATTTTTACTGTCTTCTACTACTCCATAAGATTAGAGGGTTACTAATCGTCATTTGGTAAGCCTCATCCATAAAACAGACCACTTTTATGCTTGTAAATTCCTCAATCTTACGGTACGCTAAAGGAATAGAACCTATTCTTAGAGCTTGAATAGATGATCCACACTCAGTTTACATATTTTAACCGGTTTGTGTAACTAGCCGATAGATTAGAATCAAATGGTTTAAGTTATTGAAGTTTATACCAGTTTGGTGAATACACATTATACAGGGGCGATTATCTTGAAAAGTAGTCTAGATGTTTTACAAAAACGAGGTTATTTTACCTCAGAAGACTTAATTGTTTTTCAACAGTATTTTCATGATGACTTGATTTTTTTTGTCAGTTCTACCATAGCTATGGAACGTTGTATGGCGATCTATCTTTTAGGACATCAAATTCAAACTGATGATTTGGACTTTGTTCAACTCTTATTGAAGCGACTTGCAGTTGAAAATTGCCTGTATCCTAAAATTGAGATTTGCAAGGTGCTTGAAAAAGGCGGTCTTAAAACAGCCACGTTGATGATAAATGAATTGGGGTGTATCGGAAAGAACCAACATAAAATAGTCCCAGCGACCATTTCAAAAAAAAGTAGCTACCCGCTTCCTCGTGATATCATCGCAAGAACATTAGCTCACATGGACATTTCAATTTTACCTGTCTTACTAGAGGTCCTTAAAAGTGCGGACGAAGTGAAAATATCTGAAGTGATTGATGCGATTGGATTTTTATTATTTTATCACCCCGCTTCTGTTCAAGATGATTGCTTTGTAGCTATTGTAAATACATGTCATCACTACAAGGATAACGATCTGATTGTTTGGAAATGTGCACAATGCCTCGCTGCTTTTAAAACAGATGACAGCATCAGTGTGCTAACCGCGTTGCGACACAGCACAAATCATATGACGATTAAAAAAGAAGCAATCAGGTCTTTAGATTTAATTTATAAAAACGATGAGCGGTAATCAAATAAAAAATAGGGGGAGTCTTTACTAATGGGACTCCCCCTATTTTTATTTGATTCAAAACAAGATTAATTTCACGTCCCTTACTGTTAAATGATTAATTTTCTAATCTTCTTTTCGTAAATAGTCGTCAAATTGTTGAACATTTTCTTTTCTTCCCGCTACCACAATCACATCATTCACCTGAAACTGGTAGTCTGTATTAATTTCAACTGTTGACTTTCCATCACTACTCAATGCGATAATATTCAATCCAAACCGATTTCGCATATCAAGGTCTAATACAGTTCGTCCTTCAAAACAACCATTTAATTTAAACTGCGAAATAGAAAACTCATCTGAGAGGTGAATACTTTCTAGTGCTCGAGAATTAATTAGAACCTGTGCTAACCTAACGGCACGTTCACGTTCAGGGTATATAACTTCTGCCCCTAGTTTTTGTAAAACACGTCCATGCTCTGTACTAACAGCCTTTGCAATGACGCGAGGTACACCTAATTCAATAATATTTAGAACCGTTATGATACTGGCTTGAATTTCTTCTCCAATACAAACAATAACCGTTTCACAATTTTGAATCCCGGTTTCTTCAAGCGATGCCTTATCTAACTGCTTAATCACAAAAACATTCGTTACTTTATCTTGTAATTTTTTAATTTTACATTCATCTTGATCAATAACTAAAATTTCTTTATGATATTCTGATAAATGTTCTGCTAACGCAAAGCCAAAGCGCCCTAAGCCAATAATACCAAACGGGATGGTTGATTTAAATTTTGATCTCATTGATATCCCCCTCTTATCCTATCGTAATTTTTTCTTCTACATAATCCACATTACTAGTAACCATTTTATATGACCAAATACAGGCAATTGATAATGGTCCTAATCTACCAATAAACATGGTTAAACATAAAACTAATTTACTAATATCACTTAAGTCTGGTGTAATTCCTGTCGATAAGCCAACTGTCCCAAATCCAGAAACGACCTCAAATACTATTTGGATAAAACTAAAGTTAGGTTCTACTAAAACAAGAAAATAAGTACTGATACAGACAGTCATAATCGCTAATATGGTAATGACAAATGCTTTTATTATACTCTCCGTAGGAATTCGACGTTTAAAAACAACAGTTGGCGTATTCGTTGCTATACTTTGAATACTTTTGAGCATCGTAAAGGCCGTCGTGGTTTTGATTCCACCACCGGTTGACCCAGGTGATGCCCCAATAAACATCAATATTATTAGAACAAATAAACCTGCGCTTGTAAAATCACCAATTGGATACGTACTAAATCCTGCTGTTCTAGCCGAAACACTATGAAAAAATGCCCCCATCCATGAGATATCTTCAGAAAGCTTTAGAAGGAGGGTTCCTGATAAAAGAAGAAATCCCGTCATCACTAGTACAATTTTTGTATTCATACTAAATTTTTTAAAGCGCCGTTTATGCAACATCTCCTTAATCACAACAAACCCCAGACCCCCGAAAATAATTAAGCCACACGTTGTTAAATTTAATAAAATATCATCACGAAACGGAATCATATTTTGAAGGCCACCAAAAATATCAAAGCCTGCATTATTAAATGCAGCGATACTATGAAACGCACTTACCCCAATCGCTGAAAAAAATGGATAGTACTGAGAAAAGACAATAAAACTTAATACCATTCCAATCCCTTCAAAAACTAACGTTAATAATAAAACAGATTTCACAAGCTTCACAACCCCATTAACGGTATTTAAATTTAAACCCTCTTTAATAAGGAGGCGTTGGTGTAATCCTAGCTTTTTCTGAGCTAATAGAATAAATGCTGCCCCTACAGATGTCACGCCTAATCCACCAATTTGAATCAGTAATGCAACCACCGTTCTTCCAAAAACATTAAAATGATCTGCTGTGTCAATTGCAATTAGGCCGGTCACACACACAGCGCTTGTTGATGTGAATAAGGCGTCTACGTAACTAACAATGGCACCATCTAGTTGTGATATCGGAAGCCATAGTAGAACTGATCCCGTTAAAATGACGATAAAAAAACCTAACACGACAATTTGAGTTGGACTTATTTTTCTATTAATAACCATGATTTACCTCCATTCAAGTTCTCCCTTTTGACTATATGAATGATTTATTTAAGTGATGTTAGAGCTACCATCTAATCCTTATTTTTATATCTCCACCTTTTTCAAACATCTTTTTCATCTCTTTATTGGTCAAATTAATATTCTAATATATCGAGAGCACCCTTTCTAAACTGTTATGATTCATTATATTTTGTCGGCTGCATTATAATACCTATAATATGAAATCAATAGTTAAGTATTTATTTATAAAGAACTCCGCCTACTATATAAACCACTTCAAATTTATTTAAGTTAGGATAGATGGTCATCCGTCCGTTTACGCTAAATATGAGTTTTAAACTTCATTTCTTGTCGTTACTGAACACATGAAGTCATTCCTCTTTTGCATACGTTTTAAAAAGATAAAACCCCTGCTATCCACTTTGTGTGTTTGACAGGGGTTTTATCTTAATTTTTTGGAAGGATTATTTCAAAAATAGTTTTATAGTCACTATTTAACGAAGGGATGAGATTAATTTCTCCCTTATGCTTCTCTATAATTTTTTTCGTAATAGCAAGACCTAATCCTGAACCCTGTTGACTGTGTCTAGAGTCATCTCCCACACTAAACGCCTCAAATATTGTATCGATAATATCGCTTGGTATCCCTACGCCATTATCTGCAAGGATGACCTTTGTTTTCTGATCACATTCTTCGAGAACAACTTTAAGCGTTGTCCCTTTAGGATTATGTTTCAAACTATTTCCTAAGATATTATCAAATGCCCTTTGAAGTTGAATTTTATCAATCCAAGTTGATATTTTAGTTTCTGGTATCTCAATTTCTATTTCAAAACCAAGATCCACAATATGCTCATATTTTTCCGCAATGTATGATCTTAAAAATTCACTAAAATCTGTTTGCTCCAACGCTAACTCAAAATTAGGATGCTCTAACTTACTATACTCATAAAACACATTGATTAAATCAGTTAAATGACTAGATTTTTGATAGATAATATTTAAATATTTTTGTTGATCATCTAGTGGAATGAGCCCGTCCGCTAAAGCTTTTGCATAGCCTTGGATTGCCGTAATCGGGGTTTTAAAATCGTGAGAAATATCAGCGATCATTTTTTGCTTCTCAGATTCTAGATAAATTCGTTCTTTTTCACTTTCATTCAACTTCGTAACCATCACATTAAAATTATCACAAATCTGTGCAAATTCAAATGTTCCTTCATAGACAATAACTTCAGTATTATTTCCATTAGCTAGCGAGACCATGGCATCATTTAACTTGTGTAAAGGTTTTTTCACTTTTCGATTGAGCCAAACAATAAATAAGGTTATGCAAATAATATACACCCCTATAAATACGAATAAAATCGTCTGCATATCACGCTCCAACGCATTTATCACTTCGATATCTTCGATTTTTTTTACTTTCGATATAAGGGTATACTCTTTCCCCTCTTCATTTTTAAATTTATGCTTTGCAATATAATTCCCTTTTACATCCGTTCCAGTTAAATACCCGACTTCATTTTTTGTGTACGCTGTATTTAATTCTTCCCCCACTCCCCCTGAATAAATAACGTTATAGTTATGATCTAACACTTTAAACCATTGCTCATAAATCTCACTTGTTATCTCCTCAGACGTACTATATCCAATTAATAGAATACTTTCTTTTCCATTTTCTTTAGAAAAACGGTAAATCTGCACGAAATCATCTGTTTCATTGATATCAGGAATAAAACTAACTTCTCTGTTTGTATACGATGAGACTTCTTCACTCACGTTTCCTTTTCGGAAAATAACTTGATTATTTTCGTCTAATATCTCAATAAATCCATTCTTACCAGAAATCAACTTTTCCTTGATCTTTTGATACTCTCCACGTTCAAGGACAACTTGCTGTTCTGTTATATACCCTACTGGATATTGTAATGAATTACTTGTAATGACAATCCACAAAAATAGCATCATAAATAAAATAAAGACCATCATTAAGGTGAAAAGAATATAGTTTTTCACAAGAAGGGTAAAAAAACTACTTCTTTTTGCGACTTTAAATTTTTTCGATTTTATAGCCTAACCCCCTTATCGTTTTAATATATGTTGGATTTTTAGCATCAAGTTCAATTTTATCTCTCAAATTAGAGATATGAACCATAATTGTATTATCATCGTTTTGATAATAATCTCCTTTAATTATTTCTGATATTTGAGACTTCGTGTATACTCTACCTGGTGACTTCATTAAAATGGCTAGAATTTTGTACTCAGTAGAGGTCAACATAATTTTCACACCATTCTTCTCTAGCTCAAACGATTCGGTATTTAAACTTAATTCCCCTATCATAATCGTATGGTTATGGTCTTGACGTGAACTCTCTTTTGCAAATTCATATGTTCTTCGTAAAAGTGATTTAATTCGCGCCACCACTTCAAGTGGATTAAAGGGTTTGGCTAAGTAATCATCTGCTCCTAAATCTAGTCCGAGAATCTTATCATTATCTTGACTTTTCGCCGATAAAATTAAGATTGGCATATTACTTTTCATTCGAATTTGTTTCGTTACTTCATATCCGTTCATTTTTGGCATCATAATGTCAAGAACGGCTAAATCTACTTTAGTTGTTTCAATTAATGCCAAGGCGTCTTTTCCATTAGATGCTGTTAATACATGTAACTTTTCATTTTCAAGATATAACTTTAGCAGCTCCACAATATCGTCATCATCTTCTGCAATTAATACCGTATAGTCCATCATAACCTCCTACATTTCATTTATTATTAGTATTTATCGACACTTTTGATTTATCCTTACTTTTAACCATTCAAGTTGATTGCTAAAAAAAGTTAGACAAACCCGCATCGTCTGTCTAACTTACTTTTAATTATAAATCGCTTTAATCGGATCCAGTTTTGCTGCTTTTTTTGCAGGGATAATCCCAAAGACAATCCCCACAATAATCGATGTTGCTGAAGCACCAACAAATGATGATAGTGATAAAATTGGTGTGAAGGGCATAAATAATCCAACCAGCTGTGCAAGTAAGAATCCTAGCGCAATCCCAATTAGCCCACCAATTAGTGTAACAAACATCGCTTCAAATAAAAATTGTAGCATGATTGAAGTAGGCGTTGCTCCAATAGCACGTCTAATACCAATTTCACGTTTACGTTCTGTAACAGATACATACATGATATTCATCACGCCAATTCCACCGACTAATAATGAAATCGCTGTAATTAAGGCAACAAACGCAGTAATACTTGAAATCATTGAATTAAATGACTCAACCATATCTCCAGGGTTCCACGCTTCGTAGGTCCCATTAATCCCTTCATGTGCCTGTTCTAGTTCTTTGATTACCGTTCCAATCACTTCATCGTAATCTTGCCCTGGCTCAATGAAAATATAAATATTTCTGGGTGTCGCTTCACCCTCAATGACAGGTGGTAAAGCCGCCGATAATCGATCCAGTGAAGCTTGTTGAACAAAATCGTTACTATAGTCAAATATACTCATAGGTTTTTCTAGAACTCCTATGATTTCAAACATGTTTGAATCAATATCCAAAGACACCCCAATTGCATCCTCGGGACTATCAAAGAGATTAAGTGCCGTTTGATAAGTAATGACAATCACATCATTTAATGTATCACTGTTCTCAAAAAACCTGCCAGCTAAAACTGATTGGTATCCGGACTGGTCATAAGGTAACGCATAAATGCTCGAACTTTTACCAAATACTTTACCCTCACCATACACAGCATCCATTTCATTGTTCATTGAATAATAATCATTATTTATCTCAACTTTTTCAACGCCTTCAATTTCAGAAAGATTCGTTATATCTTCAGGCGTTATGGGTTTTAATGTTGAGATGTCCTCATCATAGTTATTTTGATAAAAGCTAACTTCAATTTTATTCCCGGAGATATCAGATGTTGTTTTAGCAAACTCAGCCTTTACCCCATCACCAATCGCTAAAATAACAACAACCGAACTAATTCCAATAATAATTCCAATCATAGTCAAAAAAACTCGTATCTTATTAGCTTTAATATTAATAAGTGCACCTTGAACAATATTAATAAGACTCACGATTACACCTCCTCTACAAAAATACCATCTTTAAGATAAACAACTTTTGAGGCATATTTTACGAGGTCAGGATCATGTGTCACCATAACAATGGTCTTGCCTATTTCATTCAAATCTTTAAGGATCGTCATAATTTCATTGCTTGTCGTCGAATCCAAGGCACCTGTTGGTTCATCTGCAAAAATAAGCTGTGGCTCATTAACTAACGCTCTTGCAATTGAAATACGTTGTTGCTGACCACCCGACAATTCAAATGGCTTTTGGTTAATTTTATCTAACAATCCAACCATTTTAAGCTTTTCTCTAACCGCCAAAAGCCTTTCTTTTTTTCCTAGTTTATTATCATACTGAAGTGGCAACTCAATATTTTGGCCTACCGTCAATGTGTTTATCAAGTGAAATTGTTGGAAAATAAATCCGATATTCTTATTTCTAAAATGAGAACGTTGGACTTCTGTTAAATGCGTGACATTTTCACCATCAAAAATATATTCACCCTCATCGAACTGATCGAGAAGTCCTAATATATTTAACAAAGTTGATTTTCCACCACCTGATTTCCCCATAATGACAACAAAATCGCCACTTTTAATATCGATATTGAGTGACTTGAGAACATGTAGCTGATCGTCTCCGACGCGATAATATTTTTGTATGTTATTAAGTTCTACTAAATTACTCAATTGTCTCCCCTTCTTTCGCTTCTACATTGGGATACATTAAAATTTCATCTTTTTCATTTAAACCAGATTTAATTGTTGTGTACTCGCCCTCTTCACCGACTATCTCAACGCCTTGTTCTTTAGACCCTTCATCTGTTACTAAATAAACAAAATGTTTACTTCCATCACTCACAATAGCAGACGTTGGGACTTTGATTAACTCATTAGCTAGTTTCATTGTCACTTGAGCCTGGTACCCATTTACAAGATCAGCTTGGTCTTCAATACTTACATTTACCGCATACGTTGAGGCACTTGAACCACT
Organism: Turicibacter sp.; assembly: GCA_051646305.1. Lineage (GTDB taxonomy): Bacteria > Bacillota_I > Bacilli_A > MOL361 > Turicibacteraceae > Turicibacter. The sequence goes on along the minus strand of JBOFCV010000497.1, from coordinate 18,024 downwards.
TGCCGGTGTTGCCAATTCTTGTGGATCTTCCGCGATATACGTAATCGCACCCTTTATATTTTTATTTATCGCAAGAAGCAATATTTTAGCATCCATTCCAACTTTGAGTTTTGCATAATCTTTTTCACTCACCGAACTAGATACATAAAAATCTGGGCTTTTAAGTTTTATCAGCTGTTGATTCTCACCCGCTGCATCTTGTGAAATCGAAACTTTCCCACTAAAAGGCGCATACTCATACGTTAATTCTTTTACTTCTAATTTACTAATTTGTTTTGATAACTCTTTAATTTGATCATCTAATGCTGTAAAAGTTTCTTGGTCAGCATCACTTAATTGTTCTTTTAAATCAATGATTTGATCATCCAATTCTTTTAGTTGAGTAGGTAGATTATATTCCAAATCATTTTTTTGAACATAGAAAGATTCGATTTGTGCATCAAGTTCTGCAACTAACATTGCATAGTTCTCATCTAAAGGATTTAATTGTGACTTTTGTTTTGTCACCTCATCTAATTGCTTTAAAATTTTATTAACTTGGCTTTGTGTGTCTTGTTTTAGTTTCGTTTTTTGATCATCAACTGCTTTTATTTGTTTATTCAACGCCTTAGAAGATGAGGTTCCCTCTTCCATTATTTTTGATTTTTTAGCATTTAAATCACTCAAATCTTCCCTTAATTCTTTGATTTGATCCGTTAACTCTTGACTGTGATAGGTGATTAACAAATCACCTTCTGTTACCTCTTGTCCATGATCTACATGTATTGTCACTTCTTCATCTTTTGTTACATCTTTCGTATACGTTTTTAATTGACTCGGTATCACTGTCCCGTTTAGTACGATTTTCTTTTGAGTAGGGATAACATATGTTTCAAATGATTGCCCACTACTATCCTCTTGTGGTCCCTTATTAAAGAATGTAATACCTGCTATTCCCATAAGACAAACCGCAACCAAAGCTCCACCCATGATTAATTTTTTGTTTTTCAACATAACTTCCTCCTAAATTTAATTAATGTCACGACACGTATTTAACTAAGCATTCGCCTCATAGGTATCTAGTTTTTTGTTTTTCCAACCTAGAATGCCTTGATGTAGCACAATACGCTCGAACCCTAAAGTATTACTTTACTTTTTTACGATGTGAAAAATTTAATCTTTACTTATCCATTTCATATAGATGATATCTTTTTATGGACGAGATTCAGTAGATTTCCTCCCATTTCCTACACCATTCTAACACTCATTTCTTAAGATTCTACCTATGAACATCTTAAGATTTTCTTAATATCTGGTTTATTTAGGAAAAAACTTAATTTTTTACCTGCTTAAGTTTGTTCTTTAGATAATTTTTTATTTCTCTATTATTTTAACATATGATTCTAAATCATTTCTTTAGTTAACCTTAAGAATTCTTAAGGTTGGTTGGCGTTTCTTGGTTTCTAACGAAATAAGCATTTTATTTTTTGCATCATAGAATACGTAATCTTTTATTTTAAAATTAAAGAAATAACTCATTTTTATGTAGCGTTGTTATCCTTTTTTGTCGTTGAATCAATTTGCGGTCCCACCCTGAAGAAATAGAAGTTAGAAGCGCTACAAATGCAACCCCAATAGTTACTAATCTTAAATAAAAAAATAACACTGAAGCTGCTAGTGGATTATATAGGGTAAATTTTAGAGTTGAATCCTTTAGAGATCACTTGTTTTCATCAATATTATTTTTTACTCATGCTAATAATTATCCTCCCGTCGTGGGGACTCATATCGCTAAATACCGCAAGAAGATTAGTTAATGAGCGTGTCAAAAATAACTATACGATTCAAGAGAAATCCAGTTTAGAAGGGATGAAAGAATCTATATAACAACACACTATCGATGTGAATCTAAATTTACTTTATCAGCGTATTTCCAAACAAAACAAAAAACCTACACACGTAGATTGAAAGTTCACTTCATTAAGTTTTATTCATTTAGCTGTCCTATAAGGAAAAGGGTCCACCTCTTGTTATTTTACTGGAAATGAAATGCCAGATTATCGTGAAAGAAAATCTTTTTTTTCCCATACACTCATTAAAATATAATTTATTATCTCGTATAAACTTAATCTTTTAAGAAAGTTTAATTATACATGGCTATTTTTTACATACAATATCTTGAATGGTTCACCAAGTTTTCTTCTAACATTACACTTTTGAAGTCAATATCTAGTGACATATCACTCTTATGTATGACTAGATGTTAGATTTTATATTTTATATTTTTTAAAATATTAACATTTTATTTTCAACTTACTAATTTATGCATTTTGTAATTTCAAAAATAGCAGACTTATTTATTTCAAACTAATCCTTGTTTGCCGTAACGTTTGCTGTGCAAAAAATCTCATTGCATCCTTTTAATCTTATACCATTTCTCTTTGAAGATTTATACTCATATATAAGCAAAAAAATGTTAGACAACTAGAATAACAGCTGTCTAACATTTTTTTAATTATAAATTGCCTTAATTGGATCTAATTTTGCTGCTTTTCGCGCAGGAATAATTCCAAATACAATCCCCACAGTAATGGATGTTATTGAGGCACCCACAAATGATGACACTGATAAGAGAGGGGGAAACGGGAGAAATAATCCTACCATTTGAGAAAGTAAGAATCCAAGAATAATTCCTATTAAGCCACCAATTAGTGTCACAAATACAGCTTCGAATAAAAATTGCAACAAAATCGAATTTGGAGTTGCACCTATTGCACGTCTAATTCCAATTTCTCGTTTACGTTCAGTCACCGAAACATACATAATATTCATAACCCCAATGCCACCTACTAACAATGAAATTGCTGAGATTAAAGCAATTACTGCTGTAATACTTGTAATCATTAAGTTTAAGGACTCCACTTCAGCTCCTGGACTATACGCTTGATAAAACCCATGAATCCCCATATTTTCACTTTCTAACTCTGCAATCACATTGTCTATGATTTCATCATAATCACTTCCTGGTTCCACATAAACATAAATACTTGTAGGGGGAACGACCTCCTCTAATTCGGGTAGTTTCTCCCCTTTTATTCGATCAAGTGAAGCTTGTTGGACAAAACTATCAGTCATGTCGAATATACTCTCACTCTTTTCTAACACCCCAATGATTTCATACATCTTAGACTCTATATTTAAAGAGATACCAATCGCCTCCTCTACTGTATCAAAGAGACTAAGGGCCGTTTGATAATCAAGAACAATGACATCATTTAATGTGTCACTTTCCTCAAAATATCTGCCTGTAATAACCGGATAGACACCATAATCTTCATATGCTACGGCAAAAACTGTGGCATTTTTACCTAGTAGGCTTACATTACCATACACTGAGTATACGTCATTATAACTATAATAATTATCTGCATTCATTTCAACTTTCTCTACTCCCTTAAGTTTAGGGAGATTCGTCATATTTTCAGATGTAAATGGCTCTATGGTTAAGACACCCTCCGAATAGTATGTTTGATAAAAATTTACTTCGATTTTATTGGCTTCTATATCCGATGTGGTTCTAGCAAACTCAGCCTTTACTCCATCACCAATCGCTAAAATAACAACAACTGAACTAATTCCAATAATAATTCCAATCATGGTCAGAAAGACTCGTATTTTATTAGCCTTTATATTGATAAGTGCTCCATGAATCATATTAACAAGACTCATCCTTGTACCTCCTCTACAAAAATACCGTCTTTAAGATAAACAACTTTTGAGGCATATTTAACAAGATCTGCATCATGTGTAACCATCACAATAGTCTTTCCTGCCAGATTCAATTCTTCTAGTATAGTCATAATTTCGTTACTTGTTGTAGAATCTAGAGCTCCTGTAGGCTCATCGGCAAAAATAAGTTGGGGATCATTAACTAGGGCTCTAGCTATTGAAATACGTTGCTGCTGCCCCCCGGACAATTCAAATGGGTGTTGGTTTATTTTTTCAGACAAGCTAACCATTCTAAGCTTTTCTTTAACTGCCTCCAGTCTTTCTTTTTTCCCTAATTTATTGTCATATTGCAGTGGTAATTCAATATTTTGGCCTACCGTCAATGTGTTTATTAAATGAAATTGTTGAAAAATAAATCCGATATTTTTATTTCTAAAATAAGAACGCTCAATCTCAGTTAAATGCGTAACATTTTCACCATCAAATATATAGTCCCCTTCATCAAATTGATCAAGCAGCCCTAATATATTTAATAAAGTTGATTTTCCACCACCCGATTTCCCCATAATGATCACAAAATCACCACTATTAATTTTAATATTTAGTGACTTGAGAACATGTAGCTGACTATCTCCAACGGAATAGTATTTTTGAATATTTTTAAGTTCCACTAACTTACTCACGTATCTCTCCTTCTTTCCCATCTACTTCGGGATATAATAAAATTTCATCTTTCTCGTTTAACCCAGATTTAATCAACGTATACTCACCCTCTTCGCCCACTATTTCAATCGATTGTTCTATAGGTCCATTTTCTGTTACCAAATAAACAACCTGTTTCGTTCCATTATTAATAACAGATGAAGTTGGTATTTTAATTAACTCTTCCGGAAGTTGTAGTGTCACTTGCGCTTGATAGCCATTTACAAGGTCTGCCTGATCCTCCATACTTACTTTCACTGCATATATTGGTGCATTAGAACCTTCCGCCGGTGCAGCTTGAGGATCTTGCGCGATATAAGTAACAATACCGTTTATCTTTTTATTTGTGGCAAGAACTAATATTTGCGACTCCATTCCTACCTTAACTTTCGAATAATCTTTTTCACTTATGGTAGTTAATACACAAAATTCGGGGCTCTTAAGTGTGATGAGTTGTTCCGTCTCCCCCACTTCATCAGAAATAATTGTCACATTCCCACTAAAAGCTGCATACTCGTACGTAAATTCTTTTTCTTCTAATTTACTAATTTCTTTAGATACCACTTTTATTTGATCGTCTATCCCCGTAAATGCTTCTTGATCGGATTCATTTAATTGATCTTTCAACTCGATGATTTGTCCATCCAATTCATTGATTAATTTAGGAAGATTATATTCTAAATCATTTTTTTGTACATAGTAAGCTTCGATTTGTGCATCAAACTCTTTAACGAAGCTGTCAAAGTTTTCATCTAAAGGATCCAATTGGTTTTTTTGCGTTGTCAGACTATCTAATTGTTTTAAGATATTATTTACTTGACTTTCTGTTTCTTGTTTTAATGTGGTTTTTTGTTTATCGATAGCACTGATTTGTTTATTAATTGATTTAGATGATGATGTTCCCTCTTGGGTTAACTTTGCTTTTTTAGCACTTAATTCATTTAACTCTTCCTTTAATTCACTTATTTGATCTGTAATCTCTTGACTGTGATAAGTCAATAATAAATCACCTTTGTTTACTGCTTGTCCTTGTTCGATATTAATTTTTACTTCTTCACCTTTGCTTAAATCTTTGGTATACGACTTTAATTGGGTAGGTGTAACAGTTCCATTTAGTATGATTTTCTTTTGAGTAGGGATGACATATGTTTCTGACTCTGCCCTCTCCCTTTCAACTTCTGGTACCTTCTTGAATAGTGTGACTCCTGCTATTGAAACCAAACAAACAACAACTGCTGCTCCACCTATCCATAATTTTTTATTTTTAAAACTATTTATCGCTTCTTTTCCTATCCATAACTTTCTTTTTTTCAATCTGACTTCCTCCTTATTAAAGTAAAATTAGCTCTCTGATATTTAATGGCTCTCTGATATTCAAAATTTATCCTCAATAAAAATTGAATACAATTAATTTGTAATGATTCTAAATTTGATCTTTTCATTTACATTAAAACGAAGACCACCCAGAACTTGCTAAAATCACATTTGTTTTTTCATGTTAGATCTCATTTGGCCATTCATTTTCACGATGTTCATAGCAATTAATGAATCAATTTCATTTCCTTATATAAGTAAAATTCATTCTTCCTTTAAATTGTTATCAGTTGAACACTGCCCTGTAGGTGAACTGTTACAATACTAAAGAAAAATTATCAACTTTTTATCTACTCCTAAACTCCAATAAATGGTAAAGGATATAATAGTGGAATATACACTTCCCCCTTGACTGTTATTTATCATCAAACATAGAACTTATTCGCCTTTAATCCTCTCTCTCTGTTTAATATTAAAAGACTCTGTACTTTTTTATAGTTGATGAGGATGATATTATTTCAAATAGCTAGACTCAGTTAAACATGTAAAAGAAAATCTAAAAAAAATGTTGTGAATTCAAATGCTCCTAGCACTTATTCTAAAGCATGATAAGGATATTAATAATCTAAAATCACCTGTCTAATTCGTCTGTTAAAAAAGTGTCGCAAATAGGCTATTGAAAGTCTCATTTCTTATCTTTCTCCTGATGGATGTTATCAACTCTTAGCGAACAGTACAAAAAAACTCGTAGATTCTACTCCAAATTAATGGAATATTTTCTACGAGTTTTCTAATACAAAAATCAAAACCTAGTTTCAAAAATTTTTATGTTAAAATGTCTTCTATTCCACTTCAACACTTAAACTTCCTTTTTTCGTTCTTGTTTTGGCATAGGCTGCAACAAGCAATGAACCTAAAATACCAATCGTAATCATGTTTAAACAACCTGCTACAAGACCTTGAATATAAACTTTGTTCGCCGGTTCAGCATAAATTAAGACATCAAGAGTTGGCGCAACTAAAAACCACCCTACTGCATTACCAATGATTTGTGCCATATTGAATTGAATCATTTCTTTTTTGCCAAATACACCATTTGAAAGATCGATTCGACGGCCAATCAGACCAATTAACAGACCAATGACACCAGAAGCAATAATCCAACTAAACCAAGGTGAACCCCAGATTAGGATATCTTTCAAAAAATGTCCGATTAATCCAGTTGCAAGACCAGCAACCGGCCCATATAATAACGCAATTAATGCCAAAACAGCATAAGCCGATTCAAAATTTGTATTGGGAACCCCAGATGGAATTGAGGCAAAGCGTGATAATACGACGAATATAGCCGATCCAATTCCAATGGATACCACTGTTTTAATTGAAAGTTTATTTTTCATAATCCTTCACTCTCCTTACTATTCTTCTATATAACAAGCAAACACTTACAACAACCAATGTTCACATTTGTTCAAAATGTAATCCGCGATACCTTTGAAATCTATCTTTAATTCCAGTCTATATTAAACTTTATTTCTTCAGAAGGTTTAATTATATAATGTTCAATTTCTAAAGTCAATTCTTGTCGAAAAATCACGAACAGTTTGCTATTTTATCACGCCACTCTACTAGAAAAACCCTATAAACCAAAGACTTGATCTGGTTTATAGGGGAAATAGATGATTAACTTATTGATTCAAGTCAGTTTAATTAGTTATATAGTTGTAGCACATTAACTGTTATCTCAAACTAGACATCTCATCCTTTATTCTTATTAATATTAGTTTCAAACGTTACCTGACGAAGCACGGTATTTGCCATGGGAATTAAAGTGACAGACTCCGTTTGTAAAGTTTTCAAATTCATTAAATTTATGATTAAATGTGGTGCATTCATCCATTCTGTTTTTATCATAGATTCAACCATAGAAGCTTCTAACATGTCGTCTTTGACAACATATGATGGTATTTCTTCTGTACGTTTAACATGAATATCTCTAAACCCTGGTAGTGAATAAGTTTTTATTTCAATCGCTTCCCCTTGAATCTCTTTTGCATAAACAAGCGGTCCATAGCTAAAGAAAACATCTCCGATTAAATCTTCACGCTTAACAACTAAAGCATTAAAACGAACAGAAACCAACTCTAAATCCGTCCAACTTTTCGATATGAGAATACGGTCGTTTACTTCTTTCACCTCCGCACCGTCTACATCGATATCAACTGAAGTTGCCCACTCAGGCTTTCGAATTGCGAATTCAAAGACGACAGGTTGTGAGACTTCAACTTTGAATGTTATATCAAAACTTGAAGGATAATTTGTATCTTGTGTTATCTTCACCTCTACATCATTAATTTGTGTATGAAAAGCAGAAGGCCCAAACAAACTTACTGCTATTCCCTCTTGATACTCAAAGTACATGCTGCGGGTAAAATAAGGCGTAATACGGCCGGCATTTGGAATACAACAAACTGCAGCATCCTGATGAACCGGTGAATACTTATATCGGGTTTGAATTTGATGAACACTATGCGGTTGAGGCGCATGGAAATCCCCTTCCATTGCATATGAATTATCAGATTTTAAATAGGCAATCGATGCCTCAGACGGATGCATCGCTCCAAGTCCCGCATTATAATAAAGCCACTCAAGTTTATCAGCAAAACGCATTTCATTACTTTTTAACAACAACAAAGAATAAGAATCTAGCAATTCATGAATTGAGCAATACTCATAACCATTTACTGAAGCGCTTGCCGTGACACCTCCAACCCATTCATCTCCGATTGGTCCACCACTTGGCGTTAAATGTTTTTCAAGTTTAGTTAAATAGGCGTCTAGTGCTTCTTTATATACGGGTAGATCAGACGCATATGCCGCAATCGTGAGTGCACGCAAGTGCTCATATGTATGTACGCCATGCCCTTTAAACAAATAGTTAGGATTCATTAAGTTTGAAATTTTTATATCTTCTTCACTCATGGTATGAGCATTGTAGTCTTCAAATAACCAAACCGCATATTCAATATAAGATTCATCCCCTGTTAATTGATACAGTCTTTCAAGCGTATCGGTAAATGTTAACCCATGTGTTAAACCAGCAAACCCATCCACTGCATAAAAAGGTTGTGAGTGATAAATCGGGTAAGATTTCATGGTTATTGCAACCGCACTCTTTATCGCCTCCAAGATTACTACATCTTTGGTTGCTTCATAATAAGCAAGTAGCCCTCGGAATAAACTAGATTGCGCCCATAGCTCACCATTCTCCGTTGTGAATTGATACCTTAAATCTTCATCATAAATACCTAGATAACCTGATTCATCTTGTGTTGATAAAATACGCTTGATATATTCATTTACTTTATTTAAATAGGTTGAGTCTTCTACTAATAAAGCATGGCGAATAAAGCCATCATACCAGTTCGATTGTGTTTCACTATTCCACCATAAATACTGTGCTTGATTATCCACAACAAGTAATTCATCATCTAAATTTGCTTCTATTGGGCAATCATCTTGTGATTCTTCTTTCAAGTTTCCTACATCTTTTACTTTAACTTTCTTAGTTAATCGGTCACGTCCATAAATATCATCTTCAACTAATAATTCAGGTAATAACTCATCTAGATGCCCTACATACCCTTGGGTTAAATCCTTTTTCATTTTATCAAATAGCCACCCTTTTGGTTTAATACTTCCAAATCGAGCATAGTTTAATTGGTGTTTTTTCATCTTTACTCTCCTGTTTTTATTTAATATTTGTTATACTAACAATATACTATCAATCTAAGTGAAATACTTTGATAAATTTGCGATATTATAACACTATTCTGCTATATTTTTAGAGGGGAGATACTGAAATGACTAACACCAATACACCACACAAAGAACTAATAAACCACGGAAGTGATCGGTTCCCACTAAACCTTTACCACACGGTCCTTAAAAAAGGGATGCATGACTTATATTTACACTGGCACGATGAAATTGAAATCATTTATATCGCGTCAGGTACAGGCGTCTTTCAAATAAATCTGACTGACTATCAGGTGAAACAAGGTGATTTTCTCTTCATCAAAAAAGGTGATCTTCATCGTGGTATGGGGTGCCCCTTCATTGGTTGTGAATGTTATACCCTTGTCTTTCATTTAAAGTTCTTACAAAGTCATAACTTTGATTTAATTGAAACAACTTATTTCCGACCACTTCTAAAAGAAGACCTCCTTCTATCGCCACACTTAACAAAAGAATCACAAACGTACGAGCAACTTTACACGCTCTTTAATCAACTCAGGACTCAGTTTCAATTAAAGGCGTATGGTTATGAAGTTATTGTAAAAGGTTTAATGCTTCAACTCATAGGGTGTATGATTCAATCTCATTCTAGTCAACCTATTCTAAACCTAAAAACGTCAAAAAAAATAACGGCCATGAAGACGGTTATTCAATATATTCAGTTAAACTACCACAAAAAAATTTCAATTTCAACGTTATCTCAACTGGTTGGTTACAGTGATTATCATTTTATTCGATTCTTTAAACAAGAGACAGGGACAACGTGTACCGAATATATTAATCAACTTCGATTATCTAAAGCTTATGAATGGATTCAAACAACAGATAAGTCGATTACAGAGATTGCTTTTGATTGCGGATTTGAGAACCTCTCTTATTTCTCTAAAAAATATAAAGAACACTATCATATGACAGCTGCACAAACACGAAAAAACAATAATATCCTTTAATCATTCATTTCATATGTCATCTTATCATCACTCCTATTAAACGTCCCATTGAGTTTACCTTTAATACAGACACTCTCATAGACATATGTTACATATTGTTATATAATTCCAATTACAAGAAGACTTATTAAACCTCATATGATCTTGCATTATACCATTCAAACATAAAAAAACAAGTGATCGTCCTTTATGTAACCCAAAGAAATCATACATTATTAAGGGATTATGGTGATCTAACCCAAAAGGAGAGATAAGATGAAAAAAGTATTAGTGACAGGGGCCGATGGGTTTTTAGCTTCAAGATTTGTAAAGTACTATCAAGATAAATTTGATATTTTAGCATTGAATCGCCATCAACTAAATATTGCTAATGAACATGAGATCTATCAATTATTTAAAAACTATGATTTTGATCTGGTATTTCACAGTGCTGCCATTTCTGACATGGGACGTTGCTTAGAAAATCCTGCCCTTGCTCATGATGTCAATACGTTAGCCACCTCATATCTTGCGAAAGGGTGTGCGATGAAAAAAGCTAAACTCATTTTCACAAGCACAGATCAAGTGTATAATGGGAATGCTGAATCTGGACCTTACGCTGAGGATGTTCCGTTAAATCCAATGCCTGTTTATGCTCAAACCAAACTAAATGCTGAAAACTTGATTAAACAAGACCTTGAAGAATTTTATAATTTACGACTGACTTGGTTATTTGCCCTACCAGAAGTCGGTAAACGAGTGAATCCAAATCTGATCATGAATGTCATCCATGCTATCAAGCAACAACAACAATTATCATTAGCAGGTGATGACTTACGCGGAATCACGTATGCGTATGATGTGATTGAAAATATAGAACCGCTATTAGACATTCCGTTTGGTGATTACAACTTTGGAAGTGAGAATAATCACTCCACATATGATATTGGGGTTAACATCCTTTCATTAATTGCACCTATGCTTCACCCAGATGATGTGTTAATCAAAGAATTTAATCGTTTTAATGGCAAACCTCGTGACTTAAGGATTTCAACTGAAAAACTTAAAAGAAATGGAATTTACATCGGTTCAACTCGTGAAGGGATTGAAAAATGTATTTTTGAAGGAAAAGCTAAAGATTTTAAAACTTTTCAAAAAGTTAATGTCAGATTCTAACGTTTAAGTTGATTGTATGACATAAAAGGCTATATTTGAGCCAGATCGGATCAAAGGAAAAAGAAAACGTCCCATCTCAATCCCCTTGAGTTGGTAGATATAGATACTATTCTAAATCGTCTCGCAAACTCTTTCGTGTTATTCTAACGTTGCCTCTATTTGATGATGTGCGGTCTATCAGACAACCATGAAAGGAGAATTTTCTAATGAAAACAACGCTCTATTTTGTCCGTCATGCCCATTCTTCATATACCCCTGAAGAAAGAGTGCGCCCATTATCACCTAAGGGATTAGATGATGCGACTAAAGTTTCAAATTTATTAAAAGATGAATCGATTGACGTCATTATTTCTAGCCCCTATCGACGTGCGATTCAAACCGTACAGGAACTTGCAAACCAATTAAAGCTAGAAATCCTAATTGAAGAAAATCTCAAAGAACGACCGTTATCTGCTTCATCCGTTGATAATTTTAATGAAGCGATTTCTAAAGTTTGGAACGATTGGACTTTTTATTTTCCTGGTGGTGAATCCAATTACGCAGCTTTTAAGCGTGGGATTGCAGCGATGAATGAAATCTTATCAACTTACAAGGGGCAGTCAATTCTTATAAGTACTCACGGCAATCTCATGGTGTTAATGATGAATTATTTTGATTCCTCTTATTCTTTTGAATTTTGGAAACAACTCGATATGCCTGACATCTATATGTTAACTTTTGAAGAGACAACCCTCATTGATGTCTTGCAGAGATGGAATAAACACATCTAATTTTTATCTCTTTTTCTTCAAACCAAGATAAAATCTATTAAAAATCATCCAGAGAAATCCTATAGGCTAAGTAGACTTACGCGTTACGTGTGCTAGTTCAACTCAAAAAAATGGTGCAAACACAATTGTTTGCACCATTTTTTAAAGTTACCATAAACTTATTGACTGATCGCCATTCCTGCGGCATATCCCATTGAAAACGCGGCTTGAATGTTGTATCCGCCTGTATCTCCATCAACATCTAACACTTCACCGACAAAATAAAGACCTTCTACAACTTTAGATTCCATCGTCTTTTGCTTCACTTCTTTAACTGATACGCCACCCGTTGTCACCATCGCTAGATGTAAACCACCTAATTCCTTGACTTCCATTTCATATTCCGTTAAAGCCGTTAACAACTTTTGGCGCGTGGCCTTATTTAATTCCGCACATTTTAAATTTTCATCTATTTCACAAACACTTAATAGTTTGTCAGCGAAACGACGCGTCAAATTCAAATCACGAACGATTGATTTAACAAGTAGCTTCCCACCGACCGCTAATTGTTTCGTTAGTTCACTTCTAAACTGGTCAATATTGTCTGCCCCTACGAAATTGCACTTAATCACATCACCCGATTGGACAAATCTAGAATTATTAATAATCCCTGGACCTGAAACACCGGTATGTGTTAATAAGAAATCCCCTTGATAGTTCCCTAGTTTCTTCCCATTACGCCATAACGTATAAGATAAATTTTCAAATGACGTTCCTGATACATCACTAAAAACATAGTTCTTAACAAGTAAAGGCGTTAACGCAGGTTTTGTTGGGATAATTTTATGCCCTAAAGCTTTGGCTACTTTGTAACCATCACCTGTTGATCCTGTGTTTGGATAGGATATTCCACCCGTGGCGATGACTAATTTTTTTCCACTATATTGTTTGGTTGCCGTGCTAACTATGAACGTTTCTTCATCTTTCACAACATTTTCTACAGCTGAATTGGTAAAAATATCAACGCCTAGACGCGCACATTCTTTTAATAGAACTTGCAAAACATCCATTGCTTTCATACTTTCCGGAAAAACTTTTCCTTTTTCTGTTGTAATAAATTGTAATCCCCTGTGTCTGAAGAAGTCTAAGACATCTTCATTTGTTAAGTTCATTAACGATGGCTTTAAAAACTTTCCTTTATCGCCATAGCAATCAAAGAATTCTGTCATATCACCGGCTTGGGTAATATTACATTTTCCAGCTCCCGCTAGTAATAATTTTTTACCGCACGTGGCATTTTTTTCAAGAATAGCCACGCGTTGTTTGTTTTTCGCGCAAGTAATCGCTGTAAATAAACCTGCTGGGCCTCCACCCATAATTAATACGTCATAAGTCATGCTGTAACTTCCTCTCGTTTGTGTGCTGATCAAGACTCTAGTGAGCGTGATACTCACTGAACAATAGCAACTATTATAATTTTTATGTTCACGGACTCTATTTATTGTTAACTCAAATGTTTGAAAGGACGTGTTTTACCCTATTGGCGCACGTCTTGATAAACTGATTGACTTGATCAAATGAAAAAGCTTCAAAATCGCCTTCCACCAAAGACTTTTCTTTCAAATTAAAATCATGGGTCACGACTTTATCTTTCCAAGCTATTAATTCCGCTTCAGATAATAACGTAGACACGCTAGGTGGTGTTGCGACTTGCAAACAAGTCCTTACCTCATCTAACCACATGGCCTGATGAATGACTAGATGGTCTAGACGCACCATATCGCGATAGTAGCAATCATGCAAGTCGCAACGTGCTATCTTGTCTTTACGTTCCAAGAAAAATGGCGTGTAAATCTGCTCACGCCATAAGTAGTCTGTATATAAATGAACCAGATAACCCCTCACAAAATCTTGATCAAGATGGTTCAATTCTTGTACCGCCTGTAAAAGTGCACGTTCAAAGCTAAGATCGGCGAGCTCATAAAAGTGCGTAATGGCCTTATCACTCCACGTATTGCCATCCCTCATATGAATCGCATCTGGTGCAATAATACCGAGTAGAAATGCTGGTGTCAAATCATCTAGACATCTGTTTTTAAATTCATACGCAACTTGTGCATGGATAAGTGGTGATGGCATCTCGCGCCCTCCCTTATAAACGATGGGTCATGATTGAAAGAAATGCTTGATCCAAATGCTCTACATTTAAGTCTTGTAAGGTCTCTTTTAGATAGTCATTAAGTGTCACATGTGCAGGCTTTGGGTACTGTTCAAAATGATGATAGAAAATCACCGCTAACTTATGGTTTCCAAAATTATAACGGGCTAAAAATTCATACGGTTGACTTTGAACCTCAAGTTTAGCATTCATATACGTGTGAATTGCAAGGAGCAATGTTTCAGCGCAATAATCCGGAACATTTTTAAACTCCCCCTTCACGGGTTGATACGCGTTTTGAATCGCTTTATTCCGCTTAAGCTTTGCAAAGACTTTCTTCAGCTCTAGTTGCTCCACAGGCAACGTAATCATCGTCGCAACGACATCTTGAATTAGCGGTTCAATCTGAGCTTGCGTGTGAGTTACGACACTTAAATCTGGTAAGACTAAACTATTATTCGTTGTTTTATAAAAGCTGAGTACGTATATTAATTTAGAGTGAATGACTGTTGGATTTATCATCTCATTAACCTCATGCACGATATCATGAGACGTTGTATATTCCTTTAAGGATTTAATTTGAGAGTTGATGATTGGCAAACGTTCATGAATCCAATAATGTTTGAATTTCGCTTTTTCAAGCTCCATTAAGATGGGCGTTACCGTTCGAATAACTTTTTCACAATCCCCGTTAATAAATTGTTTAAATAATTTATCCTTGCAGTTCTTATAAAAATCTTTCTTTTTATAATTAGCAATTAAGTACTTAGGACTACTTAAAATTTCACTTGTTTTCAATATATTTAATTCTTGATCGACCGATACTAACGGAACAACCATCGACATAAACGTTTCATTTTTAGGTAATAATTTTCTAGCTTTTTGCAAATTTTTCTTCGAATCATCTGAGATGTAATCCTCCCAGTAAGCTATTTGCTCATCATATTGGGAAATGGTATCTGTATTTAATAAATCTATAAAACAAAACAAATCCAATAAATATGAAGTCTCTATGATAACCGATGGTTTTTCTTGTGGCATTTCTATTTCCCCCTATAAGGCGTAAAAATCTACTTCACTTTTTATTTTATCATATTCAAGGTAAATAAATCATTAAATTCTAATATTAAATACAAAAACCCTTACTATATGAAGAGGTAAGGATTTAAGGCTTACTATTTGATATATTTCAACAATAATTTAACACTTTCACGATCGAGTTTATCGAAATGTTTAATCGATCTAAAAATTTCATATTTCGCCAGTTCATCAAAACCAAATTCATCGTATAATTTGGCAAGTCTTAATAAGACATCGTCAGAATCTATTTCATTTAAAGCTTCTAGAAGTTTTTCAAATAGCTTTAATTCTTTTATTACAATTAATTCTTTTAAGATAAAAAAAGTATCATTCAACATCGTCGTTTTATCTTTTATATCTAATTTGAGTCGTTCTTTGTCTTGACCCAGATGCTCTAACAGTATATAGGCATTATTTCCTCTATAATCTAAGTCACTACTTATCATGCCAGGTTCAATAAGTTTAATAATGAATAAGTAAGGTAGATTATCATACTCTAAAATCCCATTATTATATTTTATAAATAATTCAGCTGCATTTTTAAATTCTCTTTGATAAAAATAATTTTTAGCTGTATAGTACATCAAAATTGGTTCTTCTAAATACTCTTTAGCCCCTTCTATTTCCTTCAAAACAGTCTCATTATAACCTAATTTATATAGAATATTAAATAAGAGCATCCAACTTGTTGATTGTGTCATATTTAAATATCGTTTTATATTTTGTGCAACTGATTCACCATTGTGATGCACTCTTTTTAAGCAACTTCCTATTGAATATAAGATGGAATACTGGTGAGGTCTGATTCTTAGATATTCATTATAATAGTGAATAGCTTTTTCATCATCTTCGAATTCTTCATATATATTCGCTAATTGAAGTAATGGCCACGCATTATACGATGAATTTGAGTTCTCTAATAATACGGGTGGCTTTCCCATTTTCATACACAGTTCAAAGCATGAAATTGCTTGTGTTACTTGGTATTTCATTCGATGAATTAAACCTTTTAAAAAGACTAAATCTGTGTATTCTGGATAGAGCTCAAGTCCTTCTTTTATCGCCTGCATTGCCTCATTAAATCTTGTTAAACCTATCATTGAATAGATTCTAAATATAATTAACTTTGGAGCAAATCCATCTTGAATATTGATTCTTGAATAAGACATATTATAATATTCAAGCGCTTTTTCATAATTGCCTAAGGAATTATTTTCAGTTCCTAAGTTAAATAAGTGAAATGCATTCTCTGGATCATCCAATAAAATACGCTCAATTATATCAATATTTCGGGCTCGTTTCTCTTTTTCATTTACAATCTCTGTTAAATAACCAACATGATAAAATCCTACATCTAAAGCCCCAAAATCAGTTGGACACATTTCATCATGAATTGACGCAACAAACTCATGTATCTTACCACTAAACCGATAATTACCATTATTTTTGAATATTCTAAGATTTAAATTTACAATATAATCATCGCTAACACTGCCAGAATAGTTTAATGTTTTAATGTAATATCCACAGAAATCATCGTTATTTAGACCTACAAGTAAGTTTTCTTTATCATTCACATTTAAAAATTCATCTGCGTCTAAAACTAGAATCCACTCTTTGGTTGCAAAGGAAAGCGAGAAGTTTCTCGCTTCACTAAAATCATAAGTCCATTTAAAATGTTCTATTCTAGCCCCATATTGCTTTGCGATAGCAACTGTATTATCTGTTGATCCTGTATCCACAATTATAATTTCATCAACAACATCATGAATATTTTCTAAACACTTTCCAAGCACTTTTTCTTCATTTTTAACAATCATACATAAACTTACGCTATGTTTCTTTTCCACTTACTCACTCTCCTACTCTAACCTCCCTAAGCGTATTTTTTTAATATAATCCTTGAAGGAACACTTCAACAACAGAAGTAGAGGCTGCACTTACGCCCAATCTAGCATATTGTAAATAATATTCTGCTAATATTAAACCATTTTGACTAGGGTTAACTGGCGTCGCATTTGTTGGGGTTTGAACAAAATAACCCGCTGCTGAAATTGGCGCTACCTCTACAAAAACAGAAATCGTAGCTGCCGCATTATTTTTAACAAAATAAGTATAATCACTTAATTGACCTACATTAAATGGTTCCGTATAAAGAACACCTGCTGTTGTAAATGTTAATGTCGATGGAATTGAAGTCAAGCTATGTCCTCCAATTACGACATTCGGTATTGACGCAATTGTTACGGATGGCATTGCTGAGATATTTACGGATGGCGTTCCTGAAAGTGTTACATCTGGTATTGATACGACTGTTACATTCGGTATTGACGCGATTGTTACGGATGGCATTGCTGAGATATTTACGGATGGTGTTCCTGAAAGTGTTACATCTGGTATTGATACGACT
>JBOFCV010000489.1:0-4279 GCA_051646305.1 Turicibacter sp. | reverse complement strand
ACCCCATAGTTGAATCATGTACCAAAACATGTGTGACCGCTCCAACTATTTTTCCATTTTGAATTATAGGACTCCCACTCATTCCTTGTACAATTCCACCTGTTTCATCTAATAGTCTCTGATCAGTTACAATATATTTAATACCTTTTACATCTTTTTTATTTTGAATCATCACTTCTGTGATATTAATATCAAAGCTTTCTATTTTATTACCTTTTAGAACTGTCATGATTTGTGCTGGTCCAGGTTTAACCTCATCCATATACGCAATGGGCATTAATTCCTTATTTAACATAGATTTATCATTAATCGATCCATAAATCCCAAAATAATTGTTTTTTACTAAAGTACCTAATTTTTGATCAAAATTTATGTCTGCCACCTTTTCACCTGGTTTTCCACTTACTGCACGTCTAATCGAAAGCACATTGGAACCAATAATTTCTCCATCACTTATAGTAACTAGTTGGTTTGTATCTTGATCAATAATTTCATGACCTAGTGCTCCATATTTTGCTGAATTAGGATCAATAAAAGTTAAAGTTCCTATACCTGCTAATTTATCTCTCAAATATAGGCCAGTTGTTGTAACACCATCTGTTGAAACCACTGGTTTTACAGCAACATGTGTAACTTTTCCCTGTCTACTTATTGAAATCATTATTTGATTATCATTTTGGAATAAAGATAACTGTTCCTTGTAGTCCTCTATTGTACTAATTTTTTGATTATTTACTGCGATAATAATATCCCCTTTAATAATACCTGCATCTTTAGCAGGATTGATAGCTCCATTGTCTGTATTCACTAAATAAGTGTCCACAACAACAAGACCTTCAGTTTTTATTTTTATACCTATTGCATCTCCCCCTGGAATAACGTAGTAAGGTGTATGATCCTTACTAACATGAATACTATTTGATTCTTCTTTATTTGAGACTTCATATAATTTATTCTTTTCGTCTATATGCAAAAGTTGTTCATTATTAGCTTGTACAGAAAAGGTATATGCGCCTCCGGTTAAACTTAATAATGAGAAGACAAACATCAAAATATGACGAGCTGAACTACGCTTTTGATTTAATTTTTGAATCATACAACGTCTCCTTTCAACTTTTTTCGACACGAACTACAACATTATTATGGCTTTTTCGACACGAAATATCATAAAAAAAGAATTCCAATTTTTCTACTTAAGTAGATATTTTGGAATTCTTTTTTTATATAATTTGTAAAAGTTGTCGTGCGTTTTCCAATGCTTCTTTTGTAATATTATCTCCACTTAACATTCGAGCAATTTCATTTGTGCGTTGTTTTATTGAAAGATTTTGTATACTTGTTACAGTTCTTCCTTCTTTCTCCATTTTAATGACGTGGATATGATGTTTAGCAAGGGAAGCAACTTGTGGTAAATGGGTGATACATAAAACTTGTTTATTTTTTGATATTTCTTTCATTTTTGCTCCAATACTTGAAGCAACTTGACCACTTACTCCTGTATCTATTTCATCAAAGATAATTGTTGAGATAAAATGTCCACGATTCAAAATTGTCTTGAGTGCGAGCATAATTCTTGACAACTCTCCACCGGAAGCTGTTTTGTGCAATGGCTTCATGGGTTCACCTTTATTTGTGCTAAGTAAAAATTGAATGTCATACAAACCATTTCCATTAAACGACGCATTTATTTCATCGTTCACATTAAGTCTTGTGAATTCTACCTCAAATTGGGTGTTAAATAATTGTAAATCATTTAATTCAAGCACTAACTCTTTTTCAATTTGATTGGCAATCATTTTTCGCGCATCGTTTAAAAGTTCACCCTTGTTGAGTAAGGCATTATACGCTATGACAACTTGTTGGTATAAAGTTTTTTCATACGATTCCGAATCTTCCACCTGTGCTAACTCAAGTAAAATCTGCTGATAATAATCAATTATCTCTGGAATTTCCATTCTATATTTACGTTTAACTTGTTGTAATTCATTGATTCTTGTTTCAATATCATCTAATTCTTCAGGTGAATAATTTAATTCATTTAACTTCGTTGAGAAAACCGTTAACATTTCTTCTAAACCATAATAGACATCACCCATTTGGCTTGCAACTTGACTCATAGACTCATCAATACTTGCAATCGTTTGCGTTTCTGACATTGATTCATATAACTTCTCAACGACCCCGCCATCCCCATTCAAATGATATAAAATTAACGAATATTTCTTATGTAATTTATCCGCATTCAAAATTAATTGTCTACGTTCTTCAAGTTCTTCTAATTCACCCAAGCGCAATTTATGTTTCTCTATTTCATCGCGTTGAAATAAAATTAAATCAATTCGTTTAGCAATTTCAATTGCATTTTTTTTAAAGTCTAAATAATTTCTTTTGGTCTTTTGGTATGTTTTTAAGGCTTCTTGATAATCTTCATTTTTACTTTTAACTACCTCGCCATTAAAATGGTCCACTAGTTCATAGTTATGTTCACTATCAAACAGTCTGTGGGTATCATGTTGGACATGGATATCAACTAAGTGCCGACCTATCTCTTTTAATTGAGTTAAGGTGACAAGTTCTCCATTGACTCTAATTTGACCGCCACCTACTCTTTTAATCGTCCTTTTAACGATGAGTTGATCCTCACAGCTAATATCTTGCGATGCTAGATATTGCAGTAAAGTCTTATTCCCTTGAACTTCAAAACTACCTTCTATTATAGCCATTTCCTCTTCATGACGAACCATTTCAGATGAGGCTCGATCTCCAATTAACAATGAAATTGAATCAATGATAATCGATTTTCCCGCCCCTGTTTCTCCTGTTAAAACAGTCATACCGTCATTTAAGTCTAGTTGTAATGATTCAATGATGGCCATATTTTTTATCGACAAGTGCGATAACATATTAATCACCTACTATAATTGATTATGCGCTGCCGTCACGACTTCAACAACATCACGTTCGGAAACATTCGTTCGCATATCTTCATTATAGCCGATATGAACTAAAAATTCAATATTTCCTTCTCCACCTTTTATAGGTGAATACGTTAAATTTAAAACACTTAGATTTAATGCTGTAATAAAATCTAAAATATCTTGAATAACCTTGATATGGATTTTGGGTTCACGAACAATCCCTTTTTTCCCCACTTGATCACGTCCCGCTTCAAATTGTGGTTTAATCAATGCAACAATTTCTCCTTCTTTAGCCAATAATTGCTTTAGAACCGGGAAAATAATTTTCAACGAAATAAATGAAACATCAATACATGAAAAAGTTGGGGTACCACATGTTAAATTTTCGGGCGTCATGTATCTAAAGTTTGTACGTTCCATGCACACAACACGCTCATCTTGGCGCATTCTCCAATCTAACTGGTTATACCCCACATCAACGGCATAAGAAAGCTTGGCACCATTTTGTAACGCACAATCTGTAAATCCACCTGTTGATGACCCAATATCCAAGATAATTTTATCGGTTAAATCAATATTAAATTCTTTAATTGCTTTTTCAAGTTTAAATCCACCACGACTGACATAAGGACAAATATTACCTTTTACTGTAATATTTGCCTCTACAAGCACTTTTTGTCCTGGTTTATCAACACGTTCTTGATCAACTAGGATAAGACCTGCCATAATTGATCGCTTTGCTGTTTCTCTTGAATCAAAAAAACCTAATTGTACTAATAAAACATCAATTCTTTCTTTTTTCATAAAAATAACACCGACCTATTTTTCTAACATGAGCAAAATTTCATCCTTAACATGTGATAAAGATAATTGAAGCTCATCTAATATTTGTGATACTTGACCATGTTGTACATAAACGTCAGGAATCCCTAAACGTTTGATTTTAACTTCTTGTAATGTATCTGTATAATATTCAATAATTCCTGTTCCTAAACCACCAATTAACGCATTTTCTTCATAAATGATGACGGGAACTTCAAGCGAAGCAAGTTGATTAAGCATATTTAAATCCATTGGTTTTATAAAACGAGCATTAATCACACCTATTTCAATTCCTTTTTCATTTAATAAGTCCCTTGCTAACTGACACAAGTCATTCATAACGGGTCCCATCGACACAATGTAAAGGTCCTTGCCAGGTGTCACTATTTCCCAGGATCCGATATCTATTGCATTCCAGTTTTCATACTTTGGCGTTATGCTTTCAACATTCCCACGAGGGTAACGTATTGCAAATGGCCCTTCTGTTTGATAGGCAGTCAATAGTAAATCATAGGCTTCCTTCGCATCTTTAGGCATCA
>JBOFCV010000470.1:0-1676 GCA_051646305.1 Turicibacter sp. | reverse complement strand
TCAAACCAATACTCACTTTATAGTAGGTGGCGATTTTAATTGTATATTGGACCCTGTTTTGGACAAATTTCCTGTTCGTTCAGATCCTTTCTTCCAACTCTACGTTGGTCATTAAACATCTTTCCGAGTCATTGGATATTGTTGATATTTGGAGGCTACATCATCCTGCTGATAGGGAGTACTCATTTTTTTCTCATGTTCACAAATCTTATTCAAGAATAGATCTTTTTTTTATAGATTCTAAATTATTATCTAAGGTCTCTACTTCGAAGTATCATAATATACTGATCTCTGATCATTCTGCTGTTACGGTTTCTTTAGGTTTTGGCTGGGCAAAGCCAAGTTATAATTGGAGATTTAATACATGCCTCCTTTTAGATGAGAACTTTTGTCAGCATATTTTGAAATCCCTGACCGAGTTTATAGAGATCAGCGATAAAGGAGATGTTTCCGATTTTGTGTTATGGGAAACTCTAAAAGTTGTAATGAGGGGACATATAATTGGTTACGAGTCAACAGTAAAGAAACTTAGACAGAAATGCTTAGTGGAGATAGATGCTCATTTTTCCCAATTAGAAAAACTATATAGGGACACCACAGATTCTTGTGTTCTAAAAGAGATTATGTTACTTAAACATGAATATAACAAGATCATGTCAGACCAGGTGAATAAGATGTTATTAAAAATTAAGCAGAAACATTTCGAGATTGGGGACAAACCAGACAAATTATTAGCTCGCCAGTTAAGGGGTTCCTATGCTAGTAGATCAATTCACAGTATAGCTGATAAGGATGGTAAAATATTGACTAATCCAAAGGAGATCAATAATCGCTTTATGGAATTCTATGCAGATTTGTACGAATCCAAGACGTCTGTATCATCTGAGGCAATTTTAGACTTTTTTTCATTCGCTTTCCCTCCCAAAATTAAGTGAAGCTGAACAGGAGATCTTGAATGCTGATATTACCTTTCAAGAGATTTTGGACGCAATTAATGCCTTTCCTAATGGGAAAGAAATATGCAAATGAAATTGTACCTTTTATGTTACGGATGTTCAATCATTCCTTTAGTAAGCAGAAATTTCCCTCCTCTTTATACTCCGCCAATATTTCTTTACTTCTAAAGAAAGGTAAGGATGAGACTGATGTGTCTTCTTTTCGTCCAATATCTCTTCTTAATACGGATTTAAAAGTGTTTACTAAAATTTTGGCAACTAGATTAAACAATTGTATTTCAACTATAATTCACCTAGACCAAGTTGGCTTTATTCCTAAAAGATTTTCCTTCTTCAATGTCAGACGTCTCCTAAATATAATCTATTCAAAGTTAAATTCCCACTCTAAATTGGCAATTATTGCGTTAGATGCAGAAAAAGCTTTTGATCATGTTGAATGGAATTACATCTTAACCACCATTAAAGAATTTAATTTAGGAGATAGGTTTTCTTCATGGGTCAGCATGTTGTATCACCATCCTTGCGCGTCTGTGCTAACTAATCTCGACAGATCGCCGCAATTTGAGTTGCATGGGGTACACGACAGGGTTGTCCACTTTCACCCCTGTTGTTCGCCATTGCCATAGAACCTTTGGCAATAGCCATTAGACAGCATCCGCAGATTTCGCCCCTAAGCTTCGGTCAGGTAGATCATATAATATCTCTTTATGCTGATGATAT
>JBOFCV010000453.1:0-31449 GCA_051646305.1 Turicibacter sp. | reverse complement strand
CTAAATTCATAGATCCCTCATACCTTTCCATAATATTTATTTTTTATAAAACATTCTCTTCCTTTCCAAAAATGTCTATTTATTCTGTATTTCCTTTCACATCAGAAAATTATATTACAAAACAATGGTTCCAATAGTATGAATTGGTTCTACTTTTAAAACTTTAAAGACTAGCCAAGTCCCATTGGATAGTCTTTTATACTTCAACTAAAAAAGGAATAGCAGCATTTGTGCTATTCCTTTTTTGCATTATTAATAAATAAAACCATTAATTGATAATCATAGTATTGATGATTATCCTTAATCGCACAAGGTTCTTTTCCATAGACAGTAAATCCTAATTTTTCATACAATTTAATTGCTTTTATATTTCGATCTACCACCATTAGACTTATTTTATCTAAATTAGATAACTGACTAGCCTCCGATATCAAAGTAGAAATTAATTGTGATGCAACACCACGCCCTCGAGTTGAGGGGGAAAGATAAACACTACCTAACTTCGACTTATGATTTAGTTTCTTTCTTTGATCCCTAGTAAATTGAGCCATCCCTACTAATCGCTCATTCGATTCAAAAACACCTAAAATAAAATTATCTCCCTCTTGAACCGCTTTTTCAAAATTTTTTTTTCGAACATCCTCTGATGAACCCTTCTCATCTTCACTAGATGTTCCAAAACTCTCCGGATCAACTTCAAAACTTTCTTGCCTTAATACCTTATACATTGAATAATCTTTTATCCCTAACTTTCTTATTTCCATAACGTATTTCAATCGCTCCCTATTTACTAACACTTCACAAGTTTTATCTTTCTATTATCAAAGAGTCTACCACAGTTCGATAGAAATTTCAAATAGCATTCCTCTATAAACATCCCGATTTTTTTGACAGCAATCAACTATCCCCTAGCGTTTAGAAAAATAATTCACATAATATCATATAAGTAATACACATTTCTAGAATAGCACCAAAAAGAAACGCTTCAAATGTCACGTTAACCACTCCTCTTATAATCTACTGATTAGGATTTAACCTTATGTTAGTATTTCTCAATTTCGAAATAATTAACCATAATAATTGACATTTTGGTATTTTTTTTACTTCTTGGTTCACTTCTACCTCTACATTTATTAAATAATCTGTACCTTTCGTTTTTTCAGCTCCCTACTATCTGACTTCGGCGTTCAAGGTAAAGGACATCTTTAAATAGTCCATCTTCAGTTTTACCAACACGTTCCCGATAACCAATTGTTCTAAAACCAAATTTTTTATGTAATTTTATACTCTCAGTATTTTCAAAAAAGATGCCCGAATATAGACTCCAAATATCATTCTTTTCAGATTCTTGAATGACAGCTTCCATCAATCTACTACCAACGCCCTTACCAATTGCAAGCTCATCAACATAAATGCTAACTTCAGCAACCCCTTTAAAACAAGGACGACTACTCATAGCACTAAGTGCAACCCATCCAATTATTTGATTATTCTCATTTAATGCAACTAGGCGACCCACTTGGAGATGATTTTCATTAAACTGTTTCCAATAAGGAACAGATGTTTCAAATGTACACTTCTTAGATTCAATCCCTTGATAATAAATAGCGCTTATAGCTTCATAATCATTTTCATTCATATGCCTTACTTCTAAGTTCACAACAATCCCTCCAATATATAAAATAGCTCTTATTTTTTCACACAATCTTCGTCATAGAATTCCAACTTTTATTCGGGTGATAATTTATTTAATTAGGCCATTCTTTTTCGTAGCCTACTCTACCTTTTTATTCTCACCCTCTCTATTTTTGACTATCTTTACCCGTGGTGAATTTAGGATCTAACTCCACTTTTATAAATCTATATAGGCAACAAAAATATCACCTCAAATTCTTTGAAGTGATATTTTTAATATAATTCTTGTTATTCTCACAAATGAGTCAAGAATATAGAAGTTACCATGGGTGTCTTCTATAATTCTATTTTTTAATCTATTAATCACGTTAGCTATTGAAAGTTTTAAAAGATTCCTGCTTGAGAATTCACGATTTTTAACGCAATAGATTTAAATGTCTAACTAATTCAAACCATGTTTTGCTTTTTCAAATGCCACACTATCTGTGTATTCTATGTTATCAATTTTCCACTCATACAAGAAAGCTAATACCGCGTCATCAGTTTCTTTAATCATTTTAAATTTAATATATTTATCATCTACTGTTTTGATGATAATTGATGTGTGATTAAACGTTTCATTGAATATGGTAAGTTTCATCTTTAAATGGGAAGTCCCTTTCGAATTAAAATTAAATTCATTATAAAAAAATTGTTCAAATTCAGGACTTGTTATAAACCGTTCAGTTAGACAATCTAAATCATCTTCATCGTATATTTCTTTTGAATCCCCATAGAAATGGTGGCCCACAATTAGATTAACACAATAAGCAACGACCTCCAATGGCGTCGGATGAAGAAAGCTTTGATAATTAATATAAACTAATAATCCCGCTACGAGGACTAATGAAATATAAAACAAGACTGAACTACCATACAACTCTGCTCCGACTGTGAAGAAACGAATGATATACGCCATGATAATCAATGTATCGTAAATAATTAGAAACGTTCGATTAACTCTCATGAGAATCCCCCCTCAATATATATGCTACATGTTTGGTTAATGCATTATATGAATTGAGAAGAGAAATGCAACCTTTAGGCCCTTATAACAAAAAGAAACTTAAGATGATTGAAAGAACAATTGAGACGCCAATCGGAACTGAAGTTCGTTTAATTAAGGTAAATGGCGTGATTCCCATCATGGATGAAATAATGATAATTGTTGGTGAAACTGGAGAGATGCTTTTTACAAAATGAGAAACAAACTGCATGGGAATGGCCATAGCAATGGGTGAAATATTAACACTAGTTGCTATAGCTGGCATTAATTCGACGAAGGCATAAAATAAGGCCAGCCCACTTCCACTCAACATTCCTATTATAAAGGCAAACAAGCAAAACAGCAGAGTTAAAATAAAACCGCCACCTTTTAATTGATTAACACTGTCACTAATCATGGAGATTACCCCTATTAATTTCACACCTTCAACAAATATTAAGGCTGCAATAACTTGTGTCGCAACAGCTGTAAACCCCTTACCCATTCCAATAAAGAAAGTGTTTATCTCTTGTGTGCCTTTTTCAAACGATTTTGTTCGAACCATTTCAAATAATATCGCGATGATAAAAGATAAGAATGTAACTTCAACAATTCCAATAGAAGCACTTTTCAAGAAAACACCAAAGAAAATCATAAATATCAAAGGTAATAAAGGCAACACGCCATAGATAATCGGTCTATCGACCCATAGTATCTCAGTTTCTTCTTCGTCTAAATCAACCGCTAATATTCCATCTTTTTCATCTAAATATCTTTGCCAAAAAATGTGTACAATGCCCATTATTATTAAAATGATAATGGATAGTTTTCCATGATAGTTAAATACATAGTCAGTCACACTCAGCCCTAATGCTTCTGATGCAATGATATTATCAGCGCCGAGGGGCGTTGGTGCAATGGTTGCAGACGTTGCAATAATGGCCGCAATTGCAAGTGGAGACACGTGTGCCCGTATCAAAACTGGATATAGGGTCGACATTAACAATACAGATAGACTTGATGCACTTGGAATAATTAAACATAATAAATTTCCAATAATAAATAAGAGTGGCAAAATCCATACAGGTGATTTAATTCGTTTCAGAGGCGCTGACAACAACTCGATCGTGATTTGATTTGCCTTGATTTTATCCATAAAAGCTGTATAGCCAAACAATAACATTAAGATAAAACTAGCACCTGTTAATTGTTTTGTAAATTGATTACCTGTTACCTTAAATATATCAAAAAATGCAATCCCAGTACTTTGCTCTACTGGAAGAATCGGTTTACCTAATCCCCAAGCTAATATCATTAACGTAATCCCTGTTAAAAACATGATAATCTTGGGATCATGCTTTCTCTTAATCATTATTCCAGCAAATAGCATGATAATTAATGTTAATCCTAGTTCTAACATATCTTCACCCTTACTTCAACGTTGTTTTGTTATTCCTATTTATTATAAAGGTATATTCCCAAAAAATCATTATGACTTTTATTAAAACGTTTTAGTTTGATAAATCGAATGGCTCCTAGTCAGTTAATGTGGTATTTTGTCATACACTTCCTCATCCTCATCTGCATTTTGCTTAAGTTTACATCTTAATAGGCGTAATCGTTTCTTATCTCTACAAAAAAAAGAATCACATGGATTCTTTTTTGCTATTTTATAATCGCCAATCAACTGTATCAGGTTGCGGCGAGAGGCAGTTGGGGCATACTTTATCGTAAGGGGTAACTTCTGTCATGCATCTTGGGCATATTTTAATTCCCTTGACTGCATTGATTTGAGTTTCTATTTCTTTCATTTTATTTATTTGTGTCGTTATTTCTTTGATAAGACTAATAATTTGGGGTGAATCTGTCATGTTTTTTACCTTTTGGGCATAAACAATCTGTCCGATTTGTTGATATAATTCATTCAAATCCATCTCTGCACCATTAAGTGCCATTTTCAACTTTCCAATTTCGAATAATTCACTTGATTTTTTCATAGTTGCTTGCGCCATTTTATTAGCAGTTTTTTGAACCTCATCCATAAAAGTCATTCTTTCACCTACTTTCTCTATATCATATTATCCAACGATTCGTTCTGTCCCTCCTTTTCAAGAAGTTGGATGATTAAAAAAGTTAGTCAAAAAGGGAGGAGTTTAGTATAATAAAGTTTAAGTCTTAATTTGTTTAAAGGTCGTGATTATATGCCTACTATGCAACTCTTATCTTATTTAAAAACTCATCATCACATGACGCTAACAGCTGAACAAGAACAAGCGGTTCAAGCCTTACATGGGCCAACCTGCGTTATTAGTTGTCCAGGCAGTGGGAAAACGACGGTTACCGTTATTAGGCTCGCTAACTTAATACATAGTGGTGGAGTTAATCCACGTCATATTTTAGCGTTAACCTTTTCTAAAGCATCGGCTGCCGATATGAATCGTCGCTTCGCATTCTTATTTCCAAAGTTATCAAAATCCGTTACCTTTTCAACGATTCACCGTTTTGCATTTCAAATTATTAAAACATACCAACAAATGATGGAGATTCAGTATCAATTTATTGATAGTTCAAATAACCCTACATTTCAATCCAAGTATGTCCTAAGTCAATTTTATCTTGAAATCACTGAAACTTATCCAAGTGATGATGAAATAGACGTAATTAAAGGTCAAATTAGCTTACTTAAAAATTTAATGATTGAATCTCATCATGAATCAGCGATTAAAAAACTCATAGAAAATGATATTGATACCTTCATTCAAATTTATAAAAAGTATGAATCG
The DNA here is from genome assembly GCA_051646305.1 of Turicibacter sp. GTDB lineage: Bacteria > Bacillota_I > Bacilli_A > MOL361 > Turicibacteraceae > Turicibacter. The sequence continues at coordinate 26,007 of JBOFCV010000453.1, read as the reverse complement.
TTTAAAGAAAGAAATTATTTGTTAGACTATGACGATTTATTGACGGTTGCCTACCAAATATTAAAAAACAATGAACAGATTTTAAGTTTTTATCGCCAACAATATACCCATATTCAGGTTGATGAAGCACAAGATACATCAAAAGTTCAATTTGAATTAATTAAACTCATGTTAAATGAGCAACAAAATCTATTTTTGGTTGGAGATGATGATCAAAGTATTTATGCGTTTAGGGGGGCTTATCCCGCGCAACTCTTAAATTTCAAAGAGACGTTCAAACGTGGGAATATTATATATATGAGCCAAAATTTCCGTTCAAGTGAAGATATTGTGAACACTTCCTCCTCCTTCATTTCATTAAATAAGTATCGCTATCCTAAGCAAATCACTACCTCTAATCCAAAGGGTAAACCGATTACCTGTCTAGAAGTTGCGTCTGAAAAGGAACAATTAGATTATTTAGTGAAGCAATTAAATACCCTGGATGATTTATCTTCAGTTGCCATTTTATATCGTCAAAATGTCTCTTCTATTCCTCTTATTGAATCATTTGAACGCCACAAGATTCCATTTAAATTAGCTGAGGGGAAGCTTTCATTTTTTACACATCCCATTGTGAGAGATATTCTTGCCTTTTATCAATTAGCAAACTACCCTCGGGATTTAAATGCGTTTAAACGACTCTCTAAAGTCCTTTATTTATCTGCAAGCGTCGTGACTCAAACAACAAGCCAAAGTGAAATGGGTTATTTAGATTTTCTAACTCGTCAAATTACGTTCCAAAAAGCATTTCAACGAGATAAGATCCGTTCATTTAAAGAAAAATTACCCAATCTTAATAAAACATCTCCAAGTCAAAGTATTTCCTACATCCTTGATACCTTAGATTATCGTGGGTATTTAACTAAGCGGGGATTTCTAAAAGAGGAGGATGGAAGTTCGTATTCGCAAGGATTAGCTGTTATTGAAACGTTACGAATGATTGCTCGAAGTGAAGAAACAATTGAAGGGTTTTTGAATCGTCTCTCTCACCTTCAACAAATAAGCGATCATGGAACAAGTCAAACTGATGCTATCTCTTTAATGACTTTTCATGCTTCAAAAGGGCTTGAGTTTGATACTGTGTTCATGATTGATTGTATGAATGGGATTACACCTCCTCATCCGATTTTAAAAGAGTATCAAAACGATGAATTAACAGCTTATGAAGAAGAGGCACGGTTATTCTATGTGGCCTTGACTCGGGCAAAAACTAGAGTCGAACTCATCAGTGTTTCATTTAAACACGCAACAGCTTTCACCGCGTCAAATTTCTTTGAAGCTGTCAATCAATTGGTTAATCCAAAGGTGGAATCATCAGAAACAGCGCCGTCTAAAAAGTTGAGTCGATCCCTTTCAGACTTACGCCAGGGTCTCATTTCAGCCATTGACTTATCCCCTTTTAAAGTGGGTACACTTATTATTCATAAAATATTTGGTGAAGGCAAGATTTCACATCTTGAGGGTGAAATTGCAACCATTGAATTTTCTGAAAATACAAGACGGATCAGTTTGAGAATTACCTTACAAAATGAAACATTATCACTTGCACCTCCTCAGTAGCGCATGATTTCTTATAAAAAGCTATAACCTGATAAATCTCAGATTATAGCTTTTTTTGATTGGCTTCACTTTCTAATCATAAATCTCTTTCCCCCGTCGCAATAGATTTAAAAATACATTAATGATGCTCCTAGGAAACGGGTTATGTCAAAAAAAAAACGAGAGATTGCCTCTCGTTTCTTTAAACTACTTGATTAAAAATTCTAACACCTCAGAAACCATTTGATTGGTCCATCGAATGGAGCTAAAGCAGTGATCGGCTCCTTTTATTTCTACATACTCTACCGGTTGGGTATAGGTATCCATATAATGCTTTGATGTGTCTAAAGAAACAGCTTGATCCTCTGTTCCATGAATGATTTTAACCGGTCCTTGATACAGTTGCACACCTTCAAATAAATCTAAATCAACTATTTCATCAATGAAAGCGCGGCCTAATTCTAAGCCTCCTAAATCAATATTTCCATTAGCTAATATTTTTTCTTCTGGTAAGTCTAAATAACGGGTTGCAAGACTTCCCATATACCCAGCTGGCGCTAGCAACACTAACTTCTTTACCTCTTCGGGATAATTTGCTGCAACTAATGCTGCAAGTGCTCCTCCCATACTAAACCCTGTCACGTAGATTTTTTCAACCCAATCAAATGTTTTAATCTCTTCCATCATTTCTTTAGCTTGTGAGAATTCTTTTAAGAATGTCATATCTTTAAATTCGCCGTCACTATCTCCAGATCCGATAAAATCAAATCTTAAGACCCCAACACCTTGTTTACATAGTTCACGCGCTAGACGAACAAACATAAAATGGCTATCCATTTTATTTCCGGTAAATCCATGTAATAGACAGACGATTGGACTACTTTCACGATGATCTGGTCTGTGAATGACCCCTCTAATTATTCCACAACTTGTTTGATGTTCATAATACTGTTCCACAATCTCCGCCCCTTTTTTGTTGTAACCGTTTCCTTATTTAATATATCGAGTTTTTCATCTAATTTCAAGCATTTATATGCTATTTTTAAATTTCCATTATAATTGGGAAAATACTTGGACGACGTCTTGTTTGCTTAAATACATAATTATCAACAGATTTTTTAACTTTATTTTTAATAACCATGCGCTCTGATGTCCCCTCAATTAAACTGTCTTGAATGGTAGTTTGGGCTATCTCTTTAACTGTTCTGATTAACTCTTCAGCTTCTTTAACATAAACAAAACCTCGTGTGATGATATCAGGTCCCGCTACAAGGGTTCCATTTTGTTTATCAATCGTGGCAACAATCGTTAGCATGCCTTCTTCAGCTAGCATCTTGCGATCTCTTAACACAATATTTCCAACATCTCCAATTCCGATTCCATCAATATAAACAGCTCCAGTACGAACCCGGCCACTGATTTTTGCTTGATCTTCACTTAACTCTAACACATCGCCCGTTTCTAATATAAAGATATTCTCATCTGCCATGCCCATTGTTTTGGCCAAATTTTTATGATGTACTAAATGGCGATATTCACCGTGCACAGGCATAAAGTATCTCGGATGAACAAGGCTTTGAATGATTTTTAGCTCTTCTTGACAAGCATGGCCAGATACATGAACGGCTTCTAAATCTTTATAAATGACCTCGGCTCCTTTTTTATATAACTGATTAATCACACGGCCGATCAGTTTATCGTTTCCAGGAATAGGTGCTGCAGAGATAATAACTAAATCGTTAGCATGAAGCTTAATCATACGATGTGAAGAAAAAGCGATTCGTGCAAGTGCTGCCATAGGTTCACCTTGAGATCCTGTTGTAATTAAAGTAAGTTCACGATCTGAATATTGATTAATGTCTCCGATGTCAACTAACATATCTTCATCAATATGAAGATACCCCAGATCCATAGCTACTTTTGAAATTGTTTCCATGCTTCGTCCACAAAATGAGACTTTGCGACCAAAGGCAGAAGATGCATCGATGATTTGTTGCATGCGATGGATATTCGAGGCAAATGTGGCCACGATGATACGACCTGATGCTTTTTCAAATAATTTATTAAAGGTCTCTCCAATGCTTCGCTCTGACATCGTGTATCCTTTTCGTTGCACATTTGTACTATCTGAAAGCAGTAATAAAACCCCTTCCTGTCCAAGTTCTGAAATGCGTTCTAAATTCATTCGTTTCCCGTCAATTGGGGTATGATCAATTTTAAAATCGCCGGTATGTAATACAGTCCCCACTGGGCTATGGATAGCTAAACAACACGAATCGGCGATACTATGCGTATTTTGAATAAATTCAACACTCAAGGCACCCACACTGATACAATCACCGGGTTGGACCCTATTTAGATAAGCGGTCTTCAATAATTTATGTTCACTTAATTTACTTTCGATAAGTCCAACTGTTAAGCGTGTCGCATAGACAGGGATGTTTAGTTGCTTTAAAAAGTAGGGGATACCTCCAATATGATCTTCGTGGCCATGGGTGATAAATAACCCCTTAACTTTTTCTTTATTTTCAATTAGATAGCTGATGTCAGGAATGATTAAATCGACGCCATACATTTCTTCATCCGGAAAAGCAAGCCCACTGTCAATCACAATTATTTCATCGTGATATTCAATAGCTGTCATATTCTTACCTATTTCACCAATCCCACCTAAGGGAATCACTTTTAATTTCATTTCATTTTCCATTTTTTCACCTTCTTATCCATATTCATTTTTAGCTTTCCCAAATGTTTGGAGATTATGAAACTGGACAAAGACTATTTTTATAGCTGCCTGTTTAAATTGTTTGAACTGTTTGAACAACCCCTACCTGTTTTATTAGCGTTGCGTCACATTCTTCAATAAAATTGTCTTGCATGACCTGGGTCTGTTTGCCCCCTCCTGAGAATGTGGGCGTGATTAAAAATTTCAAAGCAATACGTTAACAAAAAGATATACACTGTACCCAGTCAAAACTACACAAATAAAACTAAAGTTAGGATCACTAAAAAATCCACTCAACTTAATGAGTGGATTCATTTTGTCATTACACGCGACCCGCTTTTTCATGTCCATGTTTTGCTTTCCCTTGAATTTCAGGAACAACAGGCATATCATTTTTAGGATGTTTATTTTTTTTATTACTTTCAGTTCCATGTGGTTGTTCGGTCCCTGGACGACGCATACCTTTTTTAGCCATTAGATTCACCACCTTCTGATTGAATTCGACATTATTATTCACCATTCTTTTTTTCCTATTCTTTATCTTACGATAAAAAAATTAACAATTTTATCTTTATTTATTCTTTTATCATGACGGTGACGTCACTCTCCACGTCATCAGCTACTGAAGTTAACTACAAGAATTTCAAGCGACTTTTACACCCTCACTCCATGAAAACTTTAGTTATCACCTGACCTACTCGGTACACTAAAAGGTCAGATGAATTAAAATTTTAAAAACATGATCTTCAAATCGGAAAAAACAGAAGAAAAACTGTTTTGTTCGTCCTCTTATTTATGCCCCTTACAAAGAAGTCGTCGTAGCTAGTACTAAAAATTCACCTATTGCCCTATCACTTGAAGCCTTCCTGGCAAATATGTCAATGCCTTCGTGCACAAATGAATGGGACTTACCCTGATGTTATCATGTAATTGGATTTAAACGCCGTGGACTCAACTCAGCCTATGCGGTTCATAATGAATTTACAATTTTAGAAACCTTTCATCTCCTCTATCAGAGTAAAAAATTTGCTTTTGGAACATAGGTTCATCTTGTTTTTTATACCAGCCCACTTGACAAGCTCTATCAAATCATTGATTACTTCATGAGGTCTCCCTACAACACTTTAACAATTAGAAATATCCCAAGTGACCCAACAACTATCAATAACAGTCGCAGTGGCTAGTTTAATCCAACTAAGAGTATTCATCATCTCCCATTTACAATAAAAAAAGAAGCGCATTATGAGTTTTCCGCCGATTAGAAACATAATCTAATGACTCGAAAAGAGCATCCACACGATTGCTGTGGATGCTCTTTTTTTCTTAATTTAACATTGATTTTATATCTTCTTCTACGGTTGAAATCCCCCCAATTCCAAAATTTTCAACCAAGACATTTACCACATTCGGTGATAAGAATGCCGGTAATGTTGGGCCTAAGTGAATATTTTTAACCCCAAGTGAAAGAAGTGCTAATAACACAATAACCGCTTTTTGCTCATACCAGGCAATATTATAGGCAATTGGCAACTCATTAATATCGTCTAATCCAAATACCTCTTTTAATTTAAGTGCGATAATAGCTAGTGAATAAGAATCATTGCATTGTCCCGCATCTAGCACACGTGGAATGCCATTAATCTCACCTAAATCTAATTTGTTGTATTTAAATTTTGCACATCCGGCGGTTAAGATAACTGAATCACTCGGTAATTCTTGGGCGAATTCTTTATAATAATCACGTTCTTTATGGCGCCCATCACATCCGGCCATCACCACAAAGTTTTTAATGTCTCCATCTTGAATCGCTTGCACCACTTGATCGGCCAAGGCTAAGACTTGATGATGAGCAAATCCACCGACTAGTTCTCCCGCTTCAATTTGAGTTGGTGCCTGACATTTTTTTGCATGTTTAATCACAGGAGAAAAATCTTTTGTCCCATCTGCATGCATTGAAATTACGTTAAAGTCGGGATGCCCTGTATTTCCTGTTGTGTAAACACGGTCCACATACGTACAATTTTTGCGCGGTGGGACTAAGCAGTTTGTGGTGAAAATAATCGGTCCATTGAACGTTTCAAATTCTTTTGTTTGTTCATGCCATGCATTTCCATAGTTCCCAACTAAATGAGGGTATTTTTTAAACTCTGGGTAATAGTGTGCCGGTAGCATTTCACTATGTGTATAAATATCAACCCCTTGATCTTTTGTTTGTTCAAGTAATTGCATTAAATCGTGCAAATCATGTCCCGTGATTAAGATACCCGGATTATTTTTTGTTCCGAGTTGAACCGAAGTCATTTCAGGATGACCAAATGTTTTTGTGTTGGCACGATCTAGTAATGCCATCCCTTGTACACCTACGGCCCCTAATTCAAGTGCCATATTCGTATAAGCTGCCCCATCTAATTCGTTATTTAGTAAGGCTTTTAAGAATTTGTGCATCGCAGAAAAGATAGCGGGATCACTGTATCCTAACTTTTGAGCATGTGATAAATAAGCGGCTAGCCCTTTAATCCCAAATAGAATTAACTCGCGTAATGAGCGAATATCTTCATCTTCTGTTGCATGAATGGAAACTTTTAACGCTTTTGAAAGCATTGCTGCTTTATTTTCTACTGTAAAGTTTATGGCATCATGTGATAACACCGTCAACTCACAGTCTGACAGGTTCATTTTTAAATTTTCACGTAATGCAATACTTTGATGGATACGTGATACAAACTCTTCCTCATCAAAGTTTGCATTGGTAATCGTTGCAAATAATCCTTCTGTTACAAACAAATCAATTTCTTCTGTCTTTTGTCCTAATTGATTTGCCTCTACAGCTACACTTGACAATCCTAATAAAGAATAAATAAAGGTATCCATTAACGCGGTTAGCTCCGGTGACTTTCCACACACACCAAATACGGTACATCCAATTCCTTTCGCTGCTTCTTGACATTGATTACAAAACATTTCCATAGCTCTCACCTCGTTGTTATTTTTGATAGACTTATTGTAACGTCATCTCCTATCAAAAGATGTGATATGGGTCACATCACCCTATTTTTTTAAAAAAACTTTTATATGGGTGAGGTGCCCGAGCGGTTGGATAGACGTCGTAAATCAGGTTAACCACTACAAAAAAGCACGATCAATACTTAGTTGATCGCGCCCAATTTTGTATTTATGACTTAACGTTCAAATGAATACGATTCATGAACGTTGATTGCCCCCATCTCATCAAAATAAAATCCAACACAATGAATATCTGATTTCATTTCTAGTGCTTTTTTGAATCTAAATTGCTGTTTTGGATTGATGAGTGTTAATGCTTCTTCAGAACAAACCCATTTAACCTCATCACTTTCTACTGACGTCTGACATTCACCACTCAGATGGCGACAGACAAAATCGATATTCACAATAGTTGGAATCTCCTCCACTCCATTGTACCCTTTTTTCTTTTTCGTACTTGAATAAATCCCAACCAGATTCACGACCTCAACATGAACACCACTTTCTTCTAATATTTCACGAATGAGACCTTGAATAACCGTTTCGCCATTTTCGATGATTCCACCGGGGAACTCCCATCCCTTACGGGGATTTTTTACTAATAGAATTTGTGCGTTATCGTTATATACGATTCCACCTGCAGCCACAATATGTGTTGGAAGCTTCATTATTTCCCTCTCCTTCTTTTCATCTAAATAAATATTTTTTTTGTAATCATCCACCATTTAATTTATATGCTTATTTGTTTCTATCTACCAAGTGATAAACATTTCACAGTTTTAGAACCTTAAATACCTTTCTAAAAGAACTAAAGTTTTTGTTTTTTAAAAACCTTAGTTCGCGTTGATAGCCAGGAGGTACGACGGTATTCTATAGCCTAGTAACATTTATCCAATGCAAAAAATTTAGTAAATCTTTTCTATATAAGACGCAGTTAGTTTTGTGGTTTTTTAAAAACTATTACTACGTCTAGATGTTAGAATGACTCATTTTGTATTAAAAATTTTAGTCACTCTATAAACCTCCCCAGATATTAGAGCGTATTAAGCTTATTCGGCACCAAATAGTGTAAAATAAATCGTAAATATTTAGGCAGATTGTCTTGATACCAAGGGATTTAAGCTTTATAGGTTGCTCCACCCTATCTAGTTTAATTTCCCTGTCGTATATAATTAGCAGATTATAACGACGCTACTCCTATCTATTCATTATAATTGAAGGATATAAAATTAGAAACACAATTCCCATAATATTACTTTTTTCTAATTGACAATTAAAATCATCTCCTATTCTTTAAACTATTAATTTATTTTGCTTATTAAATATATAACCCCTTTCTTTTATTTTCTTCATAAAAAAAGCACATGAGAATCCACGTTCTAATGTGCTTTTTTCTATCATAAACTTTTTCTGATTTATGGTGACTTATTGACACTTAAAAAATAAAATCTTCGTCTGTTAAGGATTCTACTTTTGTTGTTTTAATATACCCATTTCCTTTTGTTGAAAAGAAATCATGGTTTTTCGTTTCGGTTGACATCCCATTATAGACGATTGTATTAATGTCTGATTCCGTAATGTCAAACATCGGTTCCATATTCAAACATTTAAGAGCATAATTTACATTGTATTGAATATACGTCACGACGTCTGCACTCATGCCGATTTCATCATAGATAAGCTTTGAATATTGCACTTCAATTTCATAAATTTCACGAACCAAATCTCTTGCTGCTACAAGTAGCGGTGCTTGTTCTTCTTCACTTAGTTGCGCCAATAGCTCTTGGGCAAAAAATCCAACTCCAACCGTGTGCAAGGTTTCATCTCGTAAGATTAAACTAATTAATTCACCACTATTAATCATTTTACCTTGGCCTGCTAACCATAGCGGTAAGTAGAAACCACTATAAAAACAAATACCTTCTAAGCATAACGAACCAACAAATGACATAAACAATGACGTTTCATCCAAAATGTTGTCATATGTTTTTAAAATACGTTTCACTTTTGTTTGAAGCTCTTTCGTTTGTTCCACCCAAACAAATAACTCATCAATTCGCTCGGTCGTACATAACGTTTGAAAAATCGTTGAATACGATCTGGCATGAATGGTTTCAAATCCACCAAAGAGCGCAAATATACTTTTAATGAATAGATTATTCGTTTTCTCACCCAGTTTTTGAATCCCTGCTGATTGTTCTGTATCTAACAAGGTTAGCCCAGCTAAAATTTTTTCATAGGCTTGTTTAATGTTTGGGTCTAATCGATCCCATTCTGATTTATCTTCTGACACTGGAATTTCTTCAGGCAACCAAAACTGCTCCGTCTGTTTTAAATACAATTCATCATAGAATGGATGATTTGCAGCATTCCAATTTATCGCTTTACGTACCGTCTCCATCATTCATCACCTTATTTTCATTTTAAAATTTTAAATCCCTATTTAATCTTTGTTCACCGCTCCTAGCTTATTATATACGATGCCCTTCGTTTTGTGGATTTTGAAAAATGAGGACTACGTCTATCTGTCAGTTGCACTAATTTTTGAACTTTTTTAAATTTTAGTGTGACGATAAAGCTACCTCATTTTTAGATGAGTGGTCGCAATTCTAAAAACACGCATACTAGCTATCCTGGTATTTAGTCTTGATAGCTGCATCATCATATCTAGTTTATTTACCTGGTCGTATCTAGATAGGTGAACAAAATAAGTTCTACATTCACGAGTTCAAATTTAAAAACACATCGCTACCTTATACGGAGCACGTCGCACACTCTTCAAAGCTCATATTCTTTGTACGTGTGTAGTACAAACTTTTTAACCCCAAATGATGGGCATATAAATAATAGCGAACCAGTTCTTTCGTACTTGTTTCACTGTTGACATATAGCGTTGTACTAATCCCTTGGTCAATATGTGGTTGAATCGTAGCAATCAAGTCAAGGACTTTCATCATGTTCATACGGTAGGCTGATTTATAATAAAAAATATTACTGTGGTCTAAATATGGCATCGGATAGTACGTCGTTGAATTCCCATAGGTGCGGCGTTCCACTAGATCAACAATTGGCAAAATACTAGCTGTAGCATTTTGAACGTAGCTGATACTTTGGGTCGGTGCAATGGCTAAACGATACGCATGAAACATCCCATTTTTTTGAACCTGCTTTTCTAATTCACTCCAATCATTGGGCGTTGGAATGTCCATTTCGCTAAATAACTGGGCTACTTTCTCAGTTTTTGGAGCATAGTCTGTTTCCTTATATGAAGTAAAATAAGAACCATTTGCATAATCTGATTTCTTAAAGTCTTTAAACGTCTGTCCTTGTTTTAGTGCAATTTCCATGCTTCTTTGAATGGAATAAAAATTGACCATCATAAAAAATGTGTTCACAAAATCTTTAGCTTCTACACTTTCATAGGCAATTTTATTTTTAGTCAGGTAGCCGTGCAAATTCATGGCACCTAATCCAACAGCATGAAGTTCATCGTTTGCTTTTTTCACGCCCGGCGCATTTGAAATCGATGAAAGTAAACTCACACTTGTTAGTGCATCTATCCCCGTGCGAACACTTTCTTTAATGGCGTGTAAATCCATCACATTGGCAATATTTAATGAACCCAAGTTACAGCTAATATCACGTCTGATTTCATCTTCTGTTCCATAATCATGAATCGTTGAGGTTTCTTGCAATTGAAAAATTTCAGTACATAGATTAGACATTTTAATTTGTCCAATTCCTTTTAACGGATGCGCTGCATTTGCATTTGATTTAAAGACCATGTATGGGTAACCCGATTCAAATTGCATTTTTGCAATGTGTGTCAGTAATTTTCTCGGATCCAGTTCGCGTTTTTTGATTTGTGGGTTTGCTACTAAGTCATCATACACCACATCGATATCTAAATCATCTAGATGCGAACCTGTTGCGACAAAAACCGTGTGGGGGGCAAAAACATACATCGGTTGATTATGTTTTGCTAACTCGATAAATTTTGATGGCACTAATAGACCAATCGATAACGTTTGAATACGGCTTTTTTCATCTGCATTGATTTTTTTAGTATCTAAAAACTCTTGCACATCCCAGTGGAATATATTTAAATAAGCAGCGCCTGCCCCTGGTCTTTGACCAAGTTGATTGACATAACTAAATGAGTTTTCCAACAACTTCATGACCGGTAAAACACCACTCGCTGCATTTTCAATTTCTTTAATCGATTCATTTCGTCCTCTTAATTTAGAAAGGTTTAACGCTACCCCCCCTCCAATTTTAGATAATTGCATCGATGTATTTAAATTGTACGTAATCGAATTAAGTGAATCGTCCATTTCAAGTAAAAAGCATGAAATCAGTTCCCCACATCTTGCTTTTCCCGCATTTAAAAAAGTTGGCGTTGCGGGTTGATAGCGTTGTTCAATCATGGCAATCGCGAGTTCATGAGCAAGTTTTACACTTCCTTGACCTAAATACAGTGCAACAGCTAAAATACGTTGCTCATATGTTTCTAAATAGGTTTCATGATCATTTGATTTCAAGGCATAATCTTGATAAAACTTAGAAATAGCCATAAATGATTTAAATTTAAATTCATAACGTATTAAGCTCGTATGAATCGTTAAGATATCTTCTTCTGTGTATAATTCAAAGAAATTTAGATAGTATCCTTCTTTAATTAACCAGTTTATTCGATCGATTTCACTAAAAAATTGTTTTGTTTTCGCTATTACTTTTTCTTGAAAAATAGCCACGGCTTCCAAATCTTTATCTAATTGGTAAAATCCCTCATGTTTTTGCATCATTTCATTATTCAATAATACTTCATTCATCTGTGTTTCACTCCTTGGTTTGTTACGATGTTAAATTTTTAACCGTGACACATCATTGACAACAACTTAATGGTGCCATGTTATTTTCCCCTTATGACTTTGCGTAAAAGGTTGACAATCAGATTATCTCTACTAGGTTACCCTTTTCTAATCTTGTTACTCTTTTTAAAAATAACCAAAAGGTTGACCTAATTGAAACGACTCATTACCTGAGTAAGCATTTAAGTCATCGTTTTGATGCCTTTTAGACGGGACCCTCTCATCCATATCAAACACGTTTGGATGATTTAAAATTCGAGTCATCACTTGCGAGAATCATTGTTTTTCTAAATGGAAGTAGATAGGTAACATGACTCATCCCACCTGCTTATTGATTCTTAAGAATACTTATCTTAACATGATTTTTAGTTAGCTTCAAAGAATACACACTTTTTTATTTTTCCAGTTCTTCCCGAAATTTTTTACTTTTTTCTCACTATAAATAAAGATAGCGTTAACATGTATAGCGTTATTACGACAAAAAAAAGCCATGCAAATAACACCTCGTCATTTACATAGCTTGTAACATATTACACTGACTTATTCAAGTCAATCATGTTTAATCTCATTTCTCTTCTAGAAAGTCTTTACTAACCACGAGTTGCCCTCCTTCAAAGGTACAAAGTCCTGACGTTTTTAATACACCAAGCATCCGACTAAATGTTTCGCGACGAATACTTAATAAATCTGCCATTTCTTGCTTGGTGATGGGGAGTTGAATAACAACCTCTTCACGTAATTTTCTCCCGTGGGTTAAGGCGAAGACGTTTACTAATTTCTTAAATCGCTCTTTTGCATCAGTGAATACCTGATCTGTTAAATGCTCTTGAATCGTTTCTAATCGGCGATTTAGTTGGTTAAACCAAACTCGGGTTGCCAACTCATTGGAAACAATGGCATTTTCTAAGACAGCTATTGGAATGGCTGTTACCCTTGTTTTTTCAACTGCTATCCCACTTGCCGGGTATTGATTGGGTATATTAAACAGAATACTTAAGGCAACAAATTGATTGTCCTGGTAGATTGAAAATATTTTCTCTGCCCCACTAACAGACGTTTTAATTATTTTCAATGTTCCTGAATTGACAAAAAATACGTATTCGCCTCTTGCCCCCTGTAAAAATAACTGTTCACCTTTTTCAAGGATAATTTCTTTGCTCCGTCTATGTAAAAGAGATGACTGTTCACAATTAAAATATTTAAAAAGCTCGTGCGAAAACATAGAAAAGACCCCCTTTAATAAGAAATACGTTAAGTATATCGCATGGCGATAACTGTAGCAAATATAACACTAAAAATTATTTTAAATCCGCTGGATAAACGAGTCCTATTTGTTTTCGACCTTCATCCAGGACGGTCATCAGCTCTTTTGAAAACCTCAATGAATTGATGCTTGATTCCTGACGACCTGACTGAATACAGGCAATGAATTCTTCTGTTTCGTAATACATATCGTCATCAAGATGTGGTAAAGATAAATCTTCTATCGTTCCATCACGGTAAATAATTTTGATGGATTTAAAATTTTGGATCTGTTCAATTAATAAGGTTCCTTTTTCCCCTTGAATTTCAGATGGCAAATGAGAATTTGAAATTTTGGAGTACATAACAGTTCCTTGCATCTTTGGATAGTTAAAGATAAATGATCCTTGCCCATCAACGCCTGATTCTAACATGTAGGCATTAGCCATAATGTCTGAAGGCATCCCAAATAAAATAAGCATGGGTGCAATCGTATAAATCCCAATATCCACGAGTGCCCCATTTGAAAGTTCTGGTTTGAATGCATTTAATACAGTTCCTGCTTTATAGGCATCATATCTTGATGAGTATTGACAAAAACTTGAAAAATAGCGACGAATTGTTCCAAGTTTATGTAAATTATCGCGTACCACTTTAAAATTCGGTAGCAACGTCGTTTTCATTGCTTCCATTAGGACAACACCATTTTCTGTTGCTGCCTTAATCATCATTTCAACCTCTACTAAATTGGAGGCTAATGGTTTTTCACATAAGACGTGCTTTTGATGGTTCATAAACAGAATGGCTTGCTCTGCATGGCATAGATTAGGTGATGCTATATAGATTGCATCAAATGTATCGCTCTTTGCCATTTCTTCTAAGTTTGTAAAAACATGTTCTACCCCATAGCAATGTGCAAATTCATGACCACGTTTTTCTGTTCTTGAATAAACTGCCGTTAATTCAAAATCTTTATGTAACAAAGCCCCCTTTAAAAATCGGTCCGTAATAACATTAGTTCCAATGATTCCAAAACGAATTTTTTGCATAAAATCCTCCTCTGACTACCTTGTTAAATAGTCTCCCTTATCATTTTAATCAAATTATATCACATGACGAGGTTTTGGCTCATAGATAAAACAGAGAAAAATAAATAGCGTCTTATTTAATTAGCTTAAACACACATGTAAAAAACCTCCCAATACCCTAAAGCATCGGAAGGTTTAATTTAGTCTATTTTTTTATAAATAAAAGTCGTTAAAATTAAAGTCATAATGGCTGGTATAACCCATGAGAATCCTGCCTCGTGTAACGGTAAGTAAGAAAGCATTTGATCTAAGATTTCAATACTTTGCCCACTTAATTGATTGATGGTTTCAACAATACTAATAAATAAGGTAATATATACCGTCCATCCCACGACTTTGTCATTCTTAACAAATGTCCCAAGTAACGTAATCATGATTAAAACAATCACAATTGGATAGATAATATCTAACGCTGGCCCCGCTAGGGCAACAATATGATCCACATCGTTTGTTGCAACAATCGCACTCACCAGTGTCAACATAAATGCGATTAAGTTATATGGAATTTTATGATTGAATAGTTTCGTGAAGAACTGTGAACTTGCTGAAAGCAAGGCAATCGCAGTTGTTAAGCACGCAAGTGTCACCGAAATACTCAACAATACGGTTCCTAAGTCTCCAAGAATCGTTTGTGATAAATGCAGAACTAACTGTGTACGTGTGACACCTTCTGGGAAGGTTGCCGATGTGTGACTTCCTAAATACATTAAGCCGCCGTAGATAATTCCTAGTCCAACGATTGCAATAATCCCAGATGAAATAATCACCTTCGTTGCCACTTTCTTATCATGATAGCCTTTAGCTTTGACAGCTGAAATAATAATTGATGCAAAAATGACAGCGGCCATCGCATCCATGGTTTGGTATCCTTCAGTTAACGCTTGTGGGAAAACTTGTGTGGCACCCGTTGGAACAATTGAACCAATAGGTGAAAAAATTCCTTTTGTAATGATTGTCATTAAGACAACTAATAAAACAGGTGTTAATACTTTCCCAATACGATCCACAATCGATGTTGGTTTTAAAACAAAAGCAAGCGCAATTGCAAAATAAATGACCGTTGAGATACCTTGTGAAATACTGGGAATTAAAGTTGAAACACCTAGCTCATAAGTCGTTGAAGCTGTACGTGGAATGGCAACCATAGGGCCGATTGCTAGTATTAAAATGATAGTTGAGATAATTGAAAACTTCTTCCCCACACGATTTGCCATCATATCAAACGTTCCATCAATTTTTGCACATGCAACAATTCCGAGTAATGGAAGACCCACTCCTGTAATTAAAAATCCGAGCAATGCAAAAATATACTGATCTCCCACTAAATTACCTAGATAGGGTGGGAAAATTAAATTTCCTGCGCCAAAAAACATGGCAAACAGGGCGAATCCGATAATAATTGAATCTCTAATTTGTTTATTTTTCATACATACTCTCCTAAAATACATCATATTTAAGTCCTATCTGTTAAGCTCAACGATTCAATGAACTTATGTTTACAAGACACTAAACAATTCATCAATATAAAAGGTCAAACAACCCATCTGATTATGTTATCCGATTCGGTCATCTTATCTAACTTTTTTTCATTAAACTAAAGTAATCTCGTTGTGATCTTTATAAAATTCTTTCCAAGCCTAAAAAGATAATCCTTATTTACAAACCGTCACATAACGTATAAATTTACCTTTTTTCACTTGGCATTGCGCCATAATTTCAAACCCAGCAGCACGTAAGTCATCATCCATGATAATTTGTGTCACCATCACAAGTTTATCAGAAATTCGACGCGCATTTTGCATGATCATTGATTGTATCTGTGGTTCAATTGGACTAAAGTGTCCGTACGGTAAATCAACAATACTCACATCATAATGTGCCTTGATATCGGCAATATCACCCATTTGAATCACATTCTCATATCCATAATGCTTTAAGTTTTCTTGCGCCTTCCAGGCTACACTTGGATTCAATTCATTACCCACAATATTTCCACCGACAGTCAGTGCTTCTAATACAACCGTTCCGGCACCACAACATGGATCGATTACGGTTTGTGATAAATCACGCCCTATGGCAATATTGGCAACGGCACGCGCATTACGAACACTTAGTGAGAAGGAATAAGAATGTGGTTTATTTTCATGACTCACCCACTCATTGTTATTTTTTTCAAGAATCCCAAATAACCACTCCCCATTCACTTCTGTTAGTGCAAGGAGTTGTTTAGGTTCATACATATCAGCTTCTCCGCCAATATGTGCTCCAATCGTATATAACAGTTGTAAGCGTTCTTTATATTCAATTATATGCTGTGGCAAGCGAATAAATAATATTTTATAGCTCTCAAAGCTCATTGGATTTATTTTTACCGACTCAACTAAAGATTCAAACGATGCCGCACGATATAAAATTTGAAGTCTTTCTTTAAAAAAGATACTTCGTGAAGGATTGATATCAAGATTTGAGAAAAATAATTTTTCTTCCACCTTTAAATCAAATAAAACATTCATTTCTAATTTACACAGTTGTTCTTCACCTTCTGAGTAATTAATAAAATATAAAAATTCTTCATTCATTGATTGTAAGTTCATATGATGTTCCTTTTGTTTTGACATAGTTAATGATCATTTGTCTGAATTGACAACATTAATCATAAATATTATATGTTAAAACGATGAGAATTACAAGTTTGTCACATTATCGACGAATTTCTTCTATCGTTACGTTCTTTCCATAATCACTGCTTTTTCCTCTGGTGTCACATTACCTACATGAACGTGAGTTAAGATCCTACTTAAATACTGATAGACCGCCTTCATTTGTTTTAAAGACGTTTCCGCCGCACTCATTTTATAATTTGGAAAATAACGAGATAAATGAAGTGGAATCTCAGGTGAGAGCGATGAAATAAAATCACCAAATTGTTCAATCGTTAACACATCAGTATTTTCATCCTGAACAAGCAAGGTCGTAATTTCAATGTGTTTTCCCGCTTCAAAACAACGTTTAATCGTCTTCATGACCGGTTCAAGTCTGCCCGTACATAATTTGCGATAATAGGCATCATCCCCTTTTAAATCAATGTTAAAAGCATCGACGTAGGGTAAGAGTTCATTAAGCGGTTCTTCGTTAATAAATCCATTGGTTACAACGACTATCTTCTTATCGGGTTTTATGCTTTTTATTAACTTGGAACTTTCTAACACATATTCGTACCAAATAGATGGCTCATTGTATGTAAAGGCCACCCCTAAATTATTCAAAACATCTTCATCTACCTCGTCTAAAATTTCAATTAACCGATTTGGACTCACATAAGTGGATTTAGCTTGGACTTGGGAAATATTGAAATTTTGACAAAAAGAGCATGTAAAATTACACCCAAATGACCCAATTGATAAAATAGTATGCCCCGGATAAAATGATGCCAGTGGTTTTTTTTCGATTGGATCAACGGCAAGTGAGGTAATTTCACCATAATTTTGGGTGACTAATTTCAATTGACTGTCCGAAACTTTGGCTAATCGGACTTTGCAAATCCCACGTTTATTTTCCTTTAGGACACATAAATGGGGGCATAATTGACAATAAACTGTGTCTCCCAATACGTCATAATAGCGCGCCTCTTTATTCATGATCATCTTCCTCACTATAGCGTGTGACCTCGAAGCGTTCAATGACAAAAGGCTCATCTTCAGCAATTCCCCCTTTTTGAAGAGCAATACTTAATTGTTCCTCTACCGTATCAACGCCTTCAAGCATCGGAAGTAATAATCCTTTACGATGCCCCAAACTCACAATGACCCCATAGCGATTCGGATCTAAGTCTGTTTTGCCACAAACCATTGGTTTTTCTAATAGATCAACCGAAATATCTAAATCCGGTAACTCATCCTTTAAGACAGCTGTGAATCTTGGGTCATTTAATGCCGCTGATAAAGAATTATGGATGATTTCTTCTGCCACACATGAGGTCGTAGGTAAAAATGTGCCAATGCATCCACGAAGGTCACCATTTTTCTTAAGCGAGACAAAGACACCTTTTTTCTTATTTAACAAAGCTTTTGGCATATCCTCTGTGACTTCAAGTTCACGTCCGTCTGTATAAAAGGATTCTAAATTACGTCTAGCAAGCCTCGTATACGGATTCCCAAATTCTTGACGATAGCGATGAGTTTCTTCGCGTGCCAACACGATTTTATCAAAGAGGGAATCGCCCTTTTCACATTTAAAGTTTACGACACCATAGCCCACGCCAAAGGGCCCCTCATAGCTTAATACATTTCCGTAAACAGTTGCTCCATCCATACAGCCTGCTAATAAATAAAGCGAACGCAATCCACACTCACAAGCTTCTTTAATAAATTGAGGTGAGAGTTTAAACAGTTCATCAAATGCACCTCGTTTTAACAGATCAAGTAACACTTTATCAAACATCGGGCCACTTGGATGATACGGGTACGGACCGTCTTTGGTTAAACAGTGTGATAAATCACCTGAGGCAATGACCGCTACGTTTTTATTGCTTCCATCGATTGCTTTTTGAATACACATTCCTATTTCATACAGTTGTAGAGGTGAAATCATGCCATACGTGAGATGAACAATTTTATGAAGATTTGGATGGCTGACATAATGAAGAGGCACATATGCCCCATGGTCAAGTTCTAATTCAACTTGATAGTTGATAGCATCTAATTGGGTTAGTTCAACTAGTGGGAGATTTTGAGCTGTTATTTTTTCAATAATCGCATCTGTTAATTCAAGATCCACTTCATAAGTAAGAGCGTCTTCGTAAACACCAAATTTAGATAAATCACCACTTAACTCACGTTCCGTGACAATCGCGACAGCATCACTAAAAATTGGTCCATGTGGTGTTATCACAATTAAAGTTTCCGTACGATGTGCCTCTATTTCTTCCTTTACCTGGTAACAGGCATCGATTGTTCTTTTAATTTCTTGTTCGCGGCCCTTTCCCACACTTGGAACCATGATTGGAGGATGCGGTAATAAATAATATTGTGCCATAAACATTCCCTCGCTTTTTTAAACTGATTAAGGATCCTCTTTAGTATTCATGTTCCCTCGCTTTTTTATGACATTTTTTTTACGAAGATTATTTGTATTTTAATTCACTTAGAAGTAAAATAAGATTAACACATAAAAAATCCATTTTAGGAGGCTCCAATGAAAAGAAACAGTTTAATTCCTATTGGGATTTTAATTACGTTTATCTTTATCTTAAGTCAAGTACCCGAGGTGGGCCCGACTGAAAAATTAAACATAACGTCACATAACTCCCTAAATAGTCACCAATTAACCGTCGAACAGCAAATAAAAAAGGATTATGATAAAACGCTACATCCTCTCAATCACCCTTTCATTATTCATGATCCTTATGAAAATTCCCCACTCTCTTACTTGGCCTTATTTGAAACCAAGCAACCGGCAAAGATTTCAGTTTCCATTCAAGGAAAGCAAGAAGGGGCCACCCTAACTTATGAAAGTGATGACTACAAACTATCGCATGAACTCGTGTTAGTAGGTTTGTACCCCAATACACTCAACGACGTCTTACTCACCGCAACGTATGAAGATGGGACAACAGAGGAAGCAGCATTTGAGATTCAAACAAAACCTATCACTCCCGCTTCAATAAGTGTAAACGTCACAACACATCAAAGTGATGAGACATCTGCTTCATTTTATTTAATAAATGATGACCAATATTACTATCTCATTGATTCATTCGGTGAGATTCGCTGGATTCAAAACTCAACCTCTGGTAGTCTATTACTTCTTAAAAATGGAAATTTATTAACCTATAACAAGCCTTATTTTTACTATTACCAAGCCATGCTACAAGAAATCGATTTTTTAGGTAAAGTGCATGAGACCTATTATATTCCTGGGGCTGGTCATCACTCGTTATATGAATTAGCTAATGGGGACCTCTTAATTAACTCAAGTGATAAAACACCTGAAAAATTCATTGAAGATCAGATATTTATTTTAGACCGCCAAACAGGTCTCATTAAAGAAGACATTAATCTACGTGATTATCTGGATCCTTCTCGATTCGTTGGGTCCTTACCTCAATATGTCAATGAATCTAATAACGATTGGTACCATCTCAATTATGCGATGATGGATGAATCCGACCAAACAATTATTGCCTCAGGTCGCTCTCAAAGTATGGTCGTCAAACTTGATCCAGTTCAACAAACAATCAAATGGATTCTTGGACCCCACGATGAGGTGAGCGAAGAGTTACAATCTCATTTATTAACACCTATTGGTGAGAATTTCAGCTGGCCGTTTGCTCAACATTCTGCAAAAGTCATTGATGACCTCGATCAAAATCCAGATACGACCGACGTCATTTTGTTCGACAACCATGTCGATATTGGCGTATTTCCAAGGAATAATTATCCCGATTTAAATCAGTACAGCCGTGGTGTGCATTATCGCATCGATGAAGTCAATTTAACGGTTGAACAACTTTGGGATTTTGGAAAATCACTTGGTCCTACTGCCTATTCTACTATCATTAGTGAAATCGACTATATCAAAGATGATCACACCTTTTTAACTTTATTCGGTTTCGTTCAATCAAATGAGTTAACAGGGGGACGCTTATATGAAGTCAGTGCCAACGATTCAAATGATATTTTATTTTCCATGGATTTGTTAGGTGAAGGAGCGAATCATCTGTATACGGCACAAAAGATCACGTTGGATGACTTAAATCTTAAAGCTGATTTAAATATCTCTCAAATCAACGTTCACGGCTCACAAAATTTAAATGTATACAAAGAAAGTGCCACTCGTTTAAAGACATTTGAATCGAGTTTATTATCAAGTGACGCATTGTCTGAAATAAATCTAATCGACGAAGTCCTCACCCTAAGAGGCTACATTCCGTTATCCAGTGGGGATCATAAGTTGAGTCTTGTTCTAACTGCTTCCGATAAAACAAATTATCTATTTGAGATTCATCCCTTTGATATTTCGCTTACAAAAGATGAACTACTGAAAAATCCTTTAGTAAAAAAATTATTTAAAAAAGAATTGAAATCGGATCAACTTTATTCATTTACAGATTTTACAGATTTATCTGCCCTCCCCTCTGGGGTTTATGATCTTTTCTTGATGACATCAGATGGAAGTCGTGAAATATACTACGAAACAACGTACCAATTAACATTGAAATAAGCATAAGGAGGAACACGACATGGAAATTTTTTCGAAAGTATTTTTAGTAACAGGAAGTTCATCAGGGATTGGATTAGAGCTAACTAAACAATTGTTATCGCTAGACGCGCAAGTCATTGGGTTTGATGTCAAAGAAAATAAAGATATTTCGCATCCACATTTCCATCCTTATTATGTAGATGTGAGTGATGAAGCGGCTGTTTCTACGTCATTACAAAAAGCAATGACCGAATTTCATGCACTAGATGGGATTATTAATGTGGCAGGGATTAGTGGTTCGAATCAAAGCATTCATACTTGTACTCCTGCTGCGTTTAAGCGCATTGTCGATACCCATTTATTTGGAACCTATCATGTTTGTTATTACGGGGCGACCTATCTAAAAGACCGTACGGAAGGGTGTATCATCAATTTTTCTTCACTTTTTGCGATGAAGAGCACACCTAATTTCATTGCGTATAATGCGGCTAAGAAAGCTATCATTTCTCTAACAGAAACATTGGCGTTAGAAATGGCTCCATCTATTCGAGTCAATGCAGTCGCACCTGGATTTATTGAGACACCTATGACACAATCAAATCCAAATTATGATAAAATGGTGGATATGGTGCATCAAACCTATCCGCTAAAACGCACAGGACATCCTGAACATGTGGTATCTACCATTCTATTCTTAATTCAAAATGACTTTATGACAGGGGAAACCATTGCGATATCGGGTGGTGCACATCTATAAAATCAAACACATGAAATGATAAAGGAGAGGTAAATTATGAATCAAAAAACTTATTTTATTACGGGGGCAGCAAGCGGAATTGGCGAGCATTTAATGAAATCTTTAATCAAACAAAACCATAAAGTGGTTGGACTAGGACTTGAAAAATCAGCACCGTTTGTTCATCCTAATTTCTTTTACTTTCAAGGAGACGTCACTGACCACGTTACACTTAATCAAACATTAAAAGAAGGACTTGCTGCTATAAATATTACAAAGTTTGATGGGGTTATTCCTTGTGCCGGTGTATGTGGTGTGGCTGAAGATATTTTCAACACAACTGAGGACCGTTTCTTTGACCTATTCAATATTAATGTCATGGGAACTTACAACACATTAAGAGCGGTTCTTCCTTATTTAACGCAAGGAAATATCGTCACAATCTCATCATCTCTTGCCACGAAGCCTGTCAAAAATTGTATAGCCTATTCACCCGCTAAAGCAGCTATTTGTCAATTAACACAGAACTTAGCACTTGAGCTTGCCCCACATATTCGTGTCAACTGTGTGGCACCTTCATACATCGATACACCAATGACAAGACGTGAACCACAAAAAGATGCGATGCGTCAGGCTTTAGTTGCAAACTATCCCTTACAACGCATTGGATATGTTGAAGATGTTACAAATGCCATTTTATTCTTATTAGATGATAAAACATCATTTATCACTGGAGAAATCCTTCGCGTGAGTGGTGGGGGACATCTTCGCTAAACATTATTTTTTCCATTTTAAAAGCTAAGATCCCAAACATTGGAATCTTAGCTTTTTTTACACTCATCTTTGATGTATCGTTACGTTTATACGGTAAGTGGCAAAAATTACAGACAAGTAAGTCCGATAGGGAGACAACTCCTCGTTAAATAAAGCATCAGCCTAGGTGGTTCTAATAAAATGTTTTTCTAAATTTCACTTCCCTTTTCCACCTACATAAAAGATGACGGTTAACCAAATTAAACATCGATTAACCGTCATCTAGGATATTTAAATCATAATTTACACGCCAGTTTAACGTACGCCTCAAACACGTGATTTTGACTCAATTCAATAAACTCACTTCCCATCTCCACAAATAAGTGGCGATTATAAAAGGTTTTAGCTCGTTTATTTTTATCCGGTGTTTTAACTGTTAACACCTCATGGTCGGTTTCAGAAGCCATCTCTTTTATTTTCCCCATGATATACGATCCAATTCCTCGTCCACAACATGCTGGTTCTAAGACAAAAACTTGAAGTTCCATTACATCTGTGGAAGCTGATTCATACAGTCCAACATATCCTATTTTTTGATGCTTCATTTCATCCTCTATGATATAGTCAAATGATTTAGGACTTTGAATCATCGTGACACAACGCGTTTTCCATGCTTCTAAGGAGGTATTTGATTCATCAAATAAATCACGATAATCAGGATATTGAAAGAGTTTGAAAATATAGTCTGCATCCTCTAATTCAATGGGGCGTAACATTAATTTTTCTAACTTCATCGAAGACATTCCATCAGCGATTCCTACCTTCGGATCAATTTAATAACGCCATCTTAGTTTGAGCATTTTTTGCACAATTTTTTAGTTTACTTGTAACTTTTTTATATTAACAAATAACACATTTTTATCCATTTACACGGACAATCAATCAAGCTTTTATTATTTTCAACATCTGATCGTTCCTTGTCAAAAAAGCGCGTGATAAAAAATGATTCTTAATAATTCCCATTCACGATTTTTAACTTTTAAATGTACAAAGGCTGATCTATTTTCAACCTACTATATAGATGGCAATCAATAAAAACGCCTGTTTTTTTTGTAATGACTTCGATGCGTTATTTCAACCTACATGAGTCCCTTTTTCATGCCATCCCCTGAGGCTTTATGGTTGTCATCGTGCTTCACTTTCATACGGAATAACAAAACTTCTGTGAATCCAAACTCAATAACACAACATAAGGTGTCACTCATGATGCCTTGACACCAGAAATTTTGGACAACCGGTAGCCCATTTCAGTGCTAGGGTGGTCTTGACATGTACTGGAACAAATGACTTCGTTATTCTCTATTAGCATAATCGTCTATCTACTTTTCTTTCTCATTCGATGTCAACTACTCCCTTAAGACACCTTTTGTCATCTCAATTGATGAATGTGTGAGTCCTAATAGATTTTTTGTAACTTCTTCGTCACTTACCCAGTTTAAATACATCATCTCTGTATCTTCCACTTGAAACAGCCTTATAGTAATCACCTCTTTGATTTAAATCCCCCCCGTCCCTCTATTCTTTCTGTCTATTCGGATCATTTAGCACTGCAAATGGAGATATTATTTCTATATAGATGTAAAATAAATACATTTTTCTCATCTTAGATATCGTCATTGAATAAAATTAATGGTATCATACATCATATGGTGGAAAATGTAAACTAGTAATCCAAGGTAAATTATTTGTTTTCATTTTCTTCCATTTTGATACTTAATAAGTAAATACATATGAAAGGGGATTTTTATCATGTTTGAATTTATTGAAATTTTAAAAGCTATTCTCTTAGGGGTTGTCGAGGGAATCACGGAGTGGCTACCGATTAGTAGTACCGGACATTTAATCCTTGTTAGTGAATTTATCAAATTTGATTTCTCACAACACTTTATTAACACCTTTAATACCGTGATTCAATTAGGAGCTATTTTAGCTGTATTAGTTGTTTTCTTTAACAAGCTAAATCCGATTGATTTTAGAAAATCGGTTGGTGATCGTAAAAAAACATGGAGTATCTGGTTTAAAGTTGTCGTTGCTGTGATTCCATCTGCTGTCATCGGACTTTTATTTGACGATATCATTGAAGCAAAATTCTTTAATCCAACCGTTGTGGCAACCATGTTAATTGCTTACGGAATTATTATGATTTTACTTGAAAATGGGAAACACAAACCTAAAGTTAATGACTTTGAAGAATTATCATTTGGTCGTGCCATCGGAATCGGGTTATTCCAATGTTTAGCCTTAATTCCTGGAACATCTCGTTCAGCTGCCACTATTATCGGAGCGATGTATTTAGGAACGTCTCGCTATATCGCCGCAGAGTTTTCATTCTTCTTAGCTATCCCAACCATGTTTGGGGCGACAGCATTGAAACTAATTAAAGGTGGCGCAAGCTTCGGTGGCTTTGAATGGATTATTTTAGGTATTGGGACTTTGGTTTCATTCATTGTTTCAATCTTTGCAATTAAATTCTTAATGGATTATATCAAAAAACATGATTTCAAAGTATTTGGATACTATCGAATCATTTTAGGAATTGCTGTCCTAGCTTATTTCTTCTTATTCTAATAAAAAAAATCAGTTCTCTTTTAGAGAAGCTGATTTTTTTTTGCTCTATAATCGGCGTACCATTTGTTATACCTTCACAGTCTTTTATGACCTGATGGGCAAGAATATGCCCAAAGCTTCAGGTTAACCAGATTGTTGAGTATGTCTTGTTTATTTTATCTTCTACAATCAATACCTAAC
>JBOFCV010000171.1:0-9177 GCA_051646305.1 Turicibacter sp. | reverse complement strand
TATTGCTTTAGAAGAAAATTCACTACAAGATATAAAATCTGATTTTAATGTTTTTGCACAAACGTTAAAATCGGAAGCAAAATATATGGATGTGTTAACACATCCTCGTATTAATAAAATTGAAAAGAAATCGCTACTTACCCTTGCAATTTCTACTCATGCTAATCCAATGTTAGTTAATTTCATGATGATATTAATTGATAAAGATCGTATCGATTTAATCAATGAAATATTAGTTGCATTTAACGAATTAGTAAACAAACACCTTGGTATTGTTGAAGGAACTGTTTATTCTGCAGTTGAATTGACTGGAAGTCAGTTAACAGAATTGAAATATCTTTTCACAAAAAAATTAAATCAAGAAGTTAAATTTAATGTTGTCGTTGATCCGTCATTACTTGGTGGATATAAAGTTAGTTTAAATAATATGGTTTATGACAATAGTATTAAACTACAATTAAAACAACTAAAACAAAATTTAATGAGTACTGAGTTAAAATAGAATAGAGGTGAATCTTGTGGCCATTAAACCAGAAGAAATTAGTGCAATTTTGCGCGAACAAATTAAAAAGTATGAGCAAGTTTTAGACGTTACTGAAACTGGAACAGTTTTAACTGTAGGGGACGGTATTGCTCGTGTACATGGTCTTCAAAACGTCATGTCTGGTGAAATTATCGAATTCGCATCAGGAGCTGTTGGGATGGCGCAAAACCTTGAGCAAGATAACGTTGGTGTTATCGTCTTAGGTGAGTACCGTTCAATTAGTGAAGGTGACGAAGTAAAACGTACAGGACGTATCATGTCTGTACCAGTTGGTGACGCGTTAATTGGACGTGTTGTTGATGCATTAGGAAATCCAATCGATGGATTAGGACCAATTGATACTGATAAAGTCCGTCCAATCGAAGTAAAGGCAACTGGAGTTATGGCTCGTAAATCAGTTACTCAACCTTTACAAACTGGATTAAAAGCAATTGATGCTTTAGTACCAATCGGACGTGGACAACGTGAGTTAATCATCGGAGACCGTCAAACAGGTAAAACAGCAATCGCAGTAGATACAATCTTAAACCAAAAAGGTCAAGATGTTGTTTGTATCTATGTTGCAATTGGGCAAAAAGAATCAACTGTTAACTCAGTTGTTGAAACATTAAAAAAACATAATGCAATGGACTACACAATCGTAGTATCAGCATCAGCATCTTTATCATCTCCAATGTTATACATTGCACCTTATACAGGGGTAACAATGGCAGAGGAATTCATGTTTGCTGGTAAACATGTTTTAATCGTTTATGATGACTTATCAAAACAAGCAGCTGCTTACCGTGAGTTATCATTATTATTAAAACGTCCACCGGGGCGTGAAGCATATCCTGGTGATGTATTCTACTTACATTCTCGTTTGCTTGAGCGTGCAGCTAAATTAAATGATGAATTAGGTGGAGGATCAATCACTGCCTTACCATTCATTGAAACGCAAGCAGGAGATCTTTCTGCGTACGTTGCAACAAACGTTATTTCAATCACGGATGGTCAAATTTTCTTAAAATCTGATTACTTCCATTCAGGAATTCGTCCAGCCATCGATGCAGGATTATCTGTATCACGTGTTGGGGGAGCTGCCCAAATTAAAGCAATGAAAAAAGTTGCCGGAACGTTACGTCTTGACTTAGCGTCTTACCGTGAACTTGAAGCGTTCGCACAGTTTGGTTCAGATCTTGATGATGCAACTCGTGCTAAACTTGCACGTGGTGAACGTACAGTTGAAGTGTTAAAACAAGGTGTTCATCAACCATTACCAGTTGAAAAACAAGTTTGTATTATCTATGCACTTACAAATGGTTTCTTAGATAGCATTGAAGTATCAGATATTAGTCGTTTTGAAAAAGAATTCTATACATTCTTAGACAATGAACGTCCACAAATCCTAGCGCATATTCGTGAGACAAAAGACTTACCAGATACTGATTTATTAAATGAGGCTCTTGAAAGCTTCAAAGCCATTTTCAACTAATTTATAAAAGGTTGGTGAGATAATATGGCTCAATCAATGCGCGATATAAAAGATAAAATTACGTCGACTCAAAATACAAGTAAAATTACAAAGGCAATGCAAATGGTTTCGGCTGCAAAATTAACAAAGTCTGAAGCAAAAACAAAGAGCTATAAACATTACATGGTAACACTAGAAGATATGGTGCGTAATATTTCTGGATCTTCTAGCATGAGCCATCATCCATTCTTCAAAACAAAGCGTGAAAAAAGATGTACAGGATTCTTAATTCTGACATCTGATCGTGGTCTTGCAGGTGGATATAATGCCAATGTATTAAAGTTATTAAAACAACAAATTAGTGGTCTAGCAGCTGATGAATATAAATTATATTTCATTGGTAGTAAAGGTTTTGATTATGCAAAACGTGAACACTTAACTGTTGAAAATCAATTTGTTTTTGTTCCTGATGACATTGTTTATCAAGATATCCAACCAGTCGTTGAGCATGTTATCAACGATTATATGGAAGGTAACTTAAGTGAAGTCGTTGTTATTTATAATAATTACGTTTCAAAAATTGCACAAGAACCAGAAGCGAAAAAAATTCTTCCTCTTGAAAAATCAACTGGGGAAAAGTCAAAAGCTATGTACTCTTTTGAACCTAAAGAAGAAGATGTTATCAATGCGATTTTACCGAAGTATATTGAAGGAACAATTTATGGTGTTGCCATTACAGCAAAACTGTCTGAAAATGCAGCACGTATGAATGCGATGCAAAATGCAACGGATAATGCACAAGATATTATTAAAGAGTTACAGTTAGTTTATAATAGAGCAAGGCAAGCAGCAATCACACAAGAAATCACTGAAATTATTGGTGGAGCTTCAGCCTTAGAATAGAAGGAGGTCATTACAAATGGCAACAGGTCATATAGTAGCCGTAATCGGACCGGTAGTAGACGTTAAGTTTGACGTAGAACAACTTCCTGCTATTTACAATGCCTTAACTGTTGAATATAAAGTTGGTGGGGAATGTAAAACATTAACACTTGAAGTTGCAGTGCAACTTGGAGATGGTGTTGTACGTACAGTAGCAATGGATGCAACAGATGGTTTAGTTCGCGGATTAGAAGTTGTTGACACAGGTGGCGCAATTAGTGTTCCTGTTGGAAATGCGACTCTTGGACGTATTTTCAATGTTTTGGGTCAAACTGTAGATGGTAAAGAGGAAGTTTCTGCGCAAACACCTCGTGAAGGAATTCATAAAGAAGCTCCTAAATTTGAAGAGTTATCAACAAAAATTGAAATTTTAGAAACAGGAATCAAAGTCGTTGACTTATTAGCACCGGATATTAAAGGTGGTAAAATTGGTTTATTCGGTGGTGCCGGAGTTGGTAAAACTGTATTAATCCAGGAGTTAATTAACAATATCGCTCAAGAGCATGGGGGAATCTCTGTATTCGCTGGTGTTGGAGAACGTACTCGTGAAGGAAATGACTTATATCACGAGATGACTGATTCAGGTGTAATCAAGAAAACAGCAATGGTGTTCGGTCAGATGAATGAACCACCTGGAGCACGTTTACGTGTTGCCTTAACTGGTTTAACAATGGCTGAATATTTCCGTGATGAGATGAAACAAGACGTTTTATTATTCATCGATAATATTTTCCGTTTCACTCAAGCAGGATCTGAGGTATCTGCATTACTAGGGCGTATGCCTTCAGCCGTAGGTTACCAACCAACCCTTGCAACTGAAATGGGTCAATTACAAGAACGTATCACATCTACAAAAGAAGGTTCTATTACTTCTATCCAAGCGGTATATGTACCAGCCGATGATTATACTGACCCGGCTCCGGCTACAACATTCGCCCATTTAGATGCGACAACAAACCTTGAGCGACGCATTGCAGCAATGGGTATCTATCCAGCGGTAGATCCACTTGCTTCAACATCTCGTGCCTTAAGCCCGGATATCGTAGGAATTGAACACTATGATGTTGCACGTAATGTGCAGATGACTCTTCAACGTTACCGTGAGTTACAAGATATCATCGCTATCTTAGGTATGGATGAATTAAGTGAAGAAGATAAAAAGACTGTACACCGTGCACGTCGTATTCAATTATTCTTCTCACAAAACTTCCACGTTGCAGAACAGTTTACAGGATTAAAAGGTTCTTATGTACCAGTTGCTGAAACAGTACGTAGTTTCAAAGAAATCCTTGAAGGTAAACACGATAATTTACCTGAAGAAGCATTCCGATTAGTTGGATCAATTGATCAAGCGATTGAAAAAGCTAATAAGATGAAATAGTGTGAGGTGGTAACGTGGCAGCAATGACTATACGCGTTGTAACACCAGATAAACTAGTATTTGATGGGGAAGCGGAACGTGTTTTCGCACGAGGAATTGATGGAGATTTTGCTGTTTTAAGTAATCATATTCCAATGATGACTCCTCTTGGGGTCGGAGAGTTACGTATCGATATTGATGGGCAAAAGCATTTTATTGCGATTGAAAGTGGAATTTTTGAAGTTAGTAATAACCATATCAATGTTCTATCTAATGACGCAATGATCGCAGAAGACATTGATGTTGCACGTGCTAAAATGGAACTTGAACGTAGCGAACGCCAAAAACAAAATTCAAAAACTCGTGAAGATTTAATTAAATCTGAAATGGAAATCGCGAAACTTCTTAACCAAATACGAGTTGGTGAAAAAAGAATTTCAGAATAGAGAAAAAGCTCCCGTGAGGGGGCTTTTTTCTATTCTGAGTTATATAGAATGGTTTCCATGGTGAGCAATGTGTATAAAAGAGTAAGTTTTCATTTATTGATTACTAAGACAATTTAAAGATGATTTTAATTAGTATTGAAATAAATAGATGCTATAATAAAAGTAAAAAGGGGATTTTTAGATGAATATAGAAGCCTATTTTACCATTGTATGGTATATCATCATGTTACCTATCGTTTTTAAAACGCTACTTGCGTTAAGATTAGAAGAGTTATTTAAAAAAGGTGCAACAGTTGAAATTAAATTATTATATATCTTGTTGACCGTTTGCATTAGTAAATTATTTGTGGAGTATTTTCTAGATATATTTATGCTAGTAAAAGAAATTTTTTAATTAATTGGCAACTAGTTAACATATTTATCATCCAATTGAATACATTTGAATAGTAATAAAAATACTGATTCATAATAGACTAGGTGATAAATATGAAAAAAATTGGACTCTTATCTTTAGCATTTGTTTTAGTTTTAGCGTTAATTCCTATTATTTTCTCAGTATCTTATAAAACAATTGAGGGAAATAGTGATGTTGTAAAACCTAAACCCCAATCAGAAACCGCTGAAGTAGTAGAAGAAAAAATGGTAACAGTGTTCAGAGTTGAATCAAATGTTTATGAAGAATTACCTTTAGAAGAATATATTATGGGGGTTGTATCAGGTGAAATGCCTGCTAGCTATGACATTGAGGCATTAAAAGCCCAAGCAGTAGCGGCTAGAACGTATGCATTAAATACACTTAAAACAGAACCTGCAATGTATGATAGTGTTAAACATCAAGTGTACAGAGATGATACCCAATTAAAAGAAAAATGGGGAGCAGATTATGAATTGTACAAAGAAAAAGTAAGACAAGCCGTTTTGGAGACTGAGGGGCAAGTTATCGAGTATAATGGAAACTTAATTAATCCGCTCTATTTTTCTGTGAGTAACGGAAAAACTGAAAATGCAGAAGATTATTGGAGTGAAGAAATTCCATACTTAAGAAGTGTAAATAGTGAATGGGATAAAACCGCAAATAATTATGAAGTTGCGACAGAATTTGAGTTAAAAACTATTCGCGATAAATTTAAAAATCAAAAACTAACAAAAAATGATTTCAAAATAATAAGTCGTACCGAAGGGCATAATGTGGAAGAGATATTGGTAGGTAATAAAGTTTACACAGGCCGTGAAGTCAGAGAACTTTTAGGGTTAAGATCATCAGATTTTAGTTTTCAATTTAAAGACAATATTGTGGTAATTACGACACTTGGTTATGGTCATGGTGTTGGAATGAGTCAATATGGTGCAAATGAGTTAGCTAAAACAGGTAAAAAGTATACGGATATTCTTAACCATTACTACCAAAATATAAATATTAATGAAATAATTTCCTAGTATTGAATAAATATGTAAAAAAGTGGTCATCATATGACGTGAGGTGATGACCATGAAAAATTTTACAAATTTAAAAGAAAAAATGGTAAACTTATTAAAAAACAGAAAAGTGTTCAAAAAATTTGATCCAATTAGTTTTGCATTAGTAGTATTACTAGGGGCTTCAGCAGTATTCTCGGGAATTCAAATTTTCGGAAATCGTGGGAATGAAGTTGTAGTAAATCCGCCAGTAGCAAATGGAGACGATTTAATAGTTGTCGATAATCAACGTCCAAATTCAGATAATTCAATTCCTACAAATGCGACGACAGACGAAAATGGTGTTGTTAAATTAAATGAAGTAATCTTATCTCCACTTGGAAATGTCGATGTAGAATTTACAACTCGTTATTATGACGATGCAGTAGAAGCTTCAGTACAAACACAAAGATTCTTCTATTTTAAAGCCGGTAATTCATTATATACTCAAGAGTCAAAAGGAATTAGTTTGAAGTCGACAGATGATGAAAAAGCCGACGTCATTTCTTCTCTTTCAGGAACAGTTGTCAGTGTCAAAGATGAAATCTTAAATGGGACAGTTGTAACGATTGAGCATGATAATAATATAAAAACAGTTTATTATGGTGTTTACGATGTGAAGGTGAGCCAAGGAGATAAAATAGCACAAGGTGATGTCATTGGATCGACTGGATTATCACAACGTGAACCAGATGCTGGTAATGTTATTCACTTTGAAATCATCAAAGATGATGTTAAAATTAACCCAGAAACATCAATAGAAAAAAATGTAAATGAATTATAAAATAAAAGAGCACTTTTTCTGAAAAAGTGCTCTTTTTTGACAAAAAAATTAGTTCAAGAACAAAATATGTGGTAGTAGTTTTATAATTGTGATAAAATATAAAATAGTGATGAATTTATTAGACATACTAATACTGAAAAATTAGTTTGGAGGAAGGAAAGTATGCTATTTTCTAAAGATATTGGAATTGATTTAGGTACTGCTAACGTATTAATATATGAAAAAGGTCGCGGGATTGTTCTTGAAGAACCTTCTGTCGTTTCTATCGACGCACACAGTGGCCGCATGATTGCTGCCGGAGAAGAAGCGCGTCAAATGCTTGGTCGTACACCTGGTAAGATTGAGGTTGTTCGCCCAATGAAAGACGGAGTTATCGCTGATATTGAAGCGACTGAAATGATGTTAAAACATTTCATCAATTCATTAAATATTAAAGGAATGCTTTCTCAGCCACGTATTATGATTTGTTGTCCAACAAACATTACATTAGTTGAGAAAAATGCTATCCGTGAAGCTGCTGAAAAAACAGGAGCACGTGAAGTATTTATTGAAGAAGAACCTAAAATTGCTGCTCTTGGAGCGGGAATGGATATTTCTAAACCATCAGGTAACATGGTTATCGACGTTGGTGGAGGAACTGCGGATATCGCGGTTTTATCATTAGGTGATATCGTAACGTCAACATCAATCAAAATTGCAGGTAATCGTTTTGATCAAGATATTGTTGACTACATTAAAACTAACTACAAATTATTAATTGGTGATCGTACAGCTGAAGAAATCAAAATTAGTGTTGCAACAGTATATCCAGAAGGACGCGAAGAAGAACTACAAGTTCGTGGACGCGATTTAGTATCTGGATTACCACGTACCATCACAATTTCATCAACTGAAGTTGAAGAATCATTACGCGAATCAGTTCGTATTATTGTTCATGCTGCTAAAAATGTACTTGAACAAACACCACCAGAATTATCTGCTGATATCATGAATAAAGGTATCGTATTAACAGGTGGTGGAGCATTATTACACGGATTAGATCGTTTACTTGCAGACGAATTACATGTACCAGTATTTGTTGCTGACAACCCACTACACTGTGTCGTTGTAGGAACAGGAATCATGTTAGATCATATCGATAAAATCAGACGCCGCTAGTCGTTTGACCCAGAAAGCTCCGGTGCTAAAAGTACCGGAGCTTTTGTTAGTTCAACTGCTACACTTTATGTGTAGTTAGTTGAACTATACATCCCAACGAAGTGTTCTGGGATGTTCTCCGTGACATTCCCTAAAGGCATGATAATCAATCCTGACTGAGCTTGACGTTTGTAGGAAAAGGTATCGTGTAACTAAGGTACTATCGCTTTGCTGATTAGTACAACTATATAATAGCTATTCTTCATTCGGTCTTTGAATGATAGAATAACTTAATGCCTGTGGTGCATCGGGTGTTTTTGCCGATGTTCTCCATGTCATTCCCACAAGGCATGATAATCAATCTTGACTGAGATTGACGAGTGTAGGCAAAGGATTTTTGTCATTAACCCACTATCAGCTTTGCTGATTAGTACAACTATATAATAGCTATTCTTCATTCGGTATTTGAATGATAGAATAACTTAATGCCTGTGGTGCATCCCAACGAAAGTGTTCTGGGATGTTCTCCGTGTTATTCCCGCAAGGCATGATAATCAATCTTGACCGAGCTTGACGAGTGTAGTTAAAGAATACTATAATCGCGCTTTTTGCGCGATTAGATGAACTATATAATAGCTATTCTTCATTCGGTCTTTGAATGATAGAATAACTTAATGCCCGATGTTCTCCATATCATTCCCATCGGGTGCGATAATCAATATTGACTGCGTTTGATTAGAATTGGTGAGAATGTTTTATAATAAATAAAATGAATGATGTTTTGGAAGGTAAAATAATTCAAGAGGATAATAAGGAAAGGCGGTGTAAAGTGATGAAGCCATTGGCTGAGTTGATTCGTCCTAAAACATTGGATGAAGTGGTGGGGCAGCAACATTTGATTGCAAAAAATCAAATTCTTAGAAACTTAATTGAAGTCAATCATATCCCTAACCTGATTTTTTACGGTCCATCAGGGACTGGAAAAACCACGATAGCAAATATTATTGCCAGTATCTCTAATAAAAAAATATATAAAATAAACGCAACGGATTCTGG
>JBOFCV010000420.1:0-2142 GCA_051646305.1 Turicibacter sp. | reverse complement strand
ACGCCTCTTTCTAATTTTGTTTCATCTAAAAAGCGATCGACTTCTCGATTAAAACGTTCTACTTTACCTTTGGCTTCAGGCGAGTAAGGCCTCGTGTAAAGGAGTTTAACGCCGAGTTCTGAACAAATGTGAATCATTTGTTTATTGCGATATTGTTTACCATTATCGAAGTAAACCGCTTCTGGTGCACCAAATTTAGCTAACGCTTTTCTAAAGCAATCTTCTACAATCGTTTGGTCGAATCGGGTGTAAAACTCCGAATGTAAAACAAAGCGGGTGGCATCATCAATGAATGCAACCATGTATAAAGCAATCTTTTCACCATTAGGTCCAATCGGAAGTTTAGGTCCATATTTGATATCAGACTGCCACAATTGATTTCGATGTTGCTTTTGGAAACGACGTGCTTTTGATTGTGAGTCATTGTAAAGCTTCAGGTGATGTGAACTATAACCACGCTTCATTAAATGAGTTTGAAGCGTACTTCTTTTTAAAATACCCGGTTGAACAAGGCCTTCCCATTCTAAAATATTAATAATGTCGGATACACTCCGATTGGGAACCTCCCGTCTCAGTAAGATAGCTTCCTGTAAAATCTCTTCTGAAATAACAGAACTTGAATCAGGTTTAGCTTTTGATTTTGGAAATAAAGCTTGAAAACCACCGTTTGAATAAGCCTCTACATAACGTATAATAGAGCGCTCTGAAACACCCGATTTGGCACTTATCTCACGGCGAAGTTTAATGATTTCAGCGCGATCTAATCCATCAACAACTAATGGAGCAATAAGTTGCATACGTTGTGAAGCAATGTCTTTAGATTTTTCGTTTTGAGTCATAAAAAAAGTCTCCTTCATTGAATATAAAATTAGTTTAGCTCTAAGTTAACTGCCAGCACACGCAGAACAAGGTTTTTTCCATAGGCTTGCATTCACTAATGTTTTGACAAGAGAAGCAAGCCAATTGTCAGAGGTGGGAAGGAGTTTACTGAACGGCGAAAAAGAGGATATCCTTGATGGTGTCATCAGAGATTCCCCTTGTAAATTAAACCTTGTAGCTAATGAGAGTAAAGCATTTAAAAAGTAAGGAATTAAGTTAGTAAACGAAGCCTTCCAACGATAAATAGTTGAATCAGAAACTGATTGATCACAGTCGGTAATCGAAGAAGTTAAAACCAGCTGAATGGTGTGAGCATCGTACCGTTTATAAGGAACTAAGAAATTAGGTAGTTCATGATGACCAATACAGCAGTGAGAACAACGTAATTTTCTAACAACTAATTTTCGACAAAGCGAATCACCAGACCACCAAACACGCTTCGTATTCCCAACGATTTTCATCGGTAATTGACAGTAAGGGCAGAGTGGATGTTCAACGGAATTAGAAACATAAATAAGAGATTCATTATTTTTATTTTTTGAATGCACCAAAGTAAAATCATCTATAATAATCATGTGTTTAAAATGAAAAATACCCATGAGATAA
Source organism: Turicibacter sp. (assembly GCA_051646305.1). GTDB lineage: Bacteria > Bacillota_I > Bacilli_A > MOL361 > Turicibacteraceae > Turicibacter. The sequence continues at coordinate 657 of JBOFCV010000420.1, read as the reverse complement.
GTCGGCAAACTTATGATCTCATGGGTATTTTTTTACCTTTCATAAAGTTATCTATCTGACAACATTATGTTCAATTTCGTGACAAGGCAAACGAGCAACTTCTAGACATTATTAGTGGTCATTAACAGGTATTCTTCAAACAAAAATTGATAATGCTAAAAATTTACTAGATCTTTTAGATGATGAAATACTCTCTTCAAGACTTCATTTAGACCTTGAAACAGTTAAAAAACTACGCCTTGAATCAGTTCATTAAAAAATACTGCCCACTCGGTGCAGTATTTTTTAATATTAATGTTTTTGAAAAAGAGTTAAGATTTGATTTTAAATCTTAACTCTTTTCTTTTCTTTTATTCTATTTCATGAACTAACTCATGTAAATTAATTTTAAACGCTGCTAATAACGTGTTCTCCTTTTAAAGGTGTTTCATAGTATTTACAGATTTTACCCTCAATATTTCGTTTTTATCTTTCTAGCAACGAAGTATATTAGAGCTAAATTTCAAAAGCATCATGTCAACTTCATCTCTAATTTTTTATTTGATATAAGAACTGTTGCTAGTGTGGCTAGTGCGACAACGATCACGGAGACGATGATGACTAATATTGCGGTCGGGATGATTTTATCTTGAATATTATAAATTTCAGGGTGGATAT
>JBOFCV010000418.1:0-5231 GCA_051646305.1 Turicibacter sp. | reverse complement strand
TCTCTTATTGATAAGGTTGAAGAAACAGCATCTGCCAAACTTCAACGTAAGGACATCGTTTGGAGTAAAGCTGGATTTTCAGAGGGGGGGGTACTTTCTCCATCAACACCATTGCCTGTAGATAGAGAAAATGGAACACCATTAGCATCGGTTTCATTTCCAAGTACATACTCTGAATTTGATCAATACCATTTTTTTGATTCTGACGTCACACAGGCGATATCAGGCATAGTCAAAGAATGGCAATTTGCTGACAAACTAAAAGAAAAAGGAATTTCTCCAAGCTATAATTGTCTTTTTTTTGGTTTGCCGGGAACAGGTAAAACCGAGCTAGCTAAATATCTAGCATACAAACTTGGATTGCCTTTATTGACAGCCCGCTTGGACTCCTTGCTGTCTTCATATTTAGGTACAAGTGCAAGAAATATATCAACTTTATTTGACTTTGCTGATAAATATCAATGTGTCTTACTGCTAGATGAATTTGATGCTATTGCTAAGTATCGTGATGACAATAAAGAAGTTGGAGAAATAAAACGCGTTGTTAATACCTTGCTCCAGAGATTAGACATTCGACAAGGCCGTGGTGTTGTTATTGCGACCACAAATCATGAAAGCCTCCTAGACCCTGCAGTGTGGAGAAGATTTCAAAATAGAATCCTTATTTCGCCACCATCTTATGATGTGCGAAAGAAAATTATTTCTGCATATATATCGCCTCTTGAACTATTGGAGAATGAAAAGGAGTTTCTTTGTCTTATATTAGATGGCGCAACACCGTCAGAAGTAAAAAACTGCATTAACTTCATCAAACGTTTTACTGTGGTTAATGAAGAAGATTCTGTAAATTTATATAAGGCGGTCAAAGCTTATTTTGTTGTTAATGCAAATAATCAAACAGCATTATCTATTTGCATGGCTGATGATAATGAACATCATCTTGCCGAGCTGCTGGTCAATAAGTATAATTACTCTATTCAGGACGTATCCAATTTAATTGGGAAGCATAAAAGTACAATCTCAAGGTGGCTTAAGGGATAAGCAGAATGAAAAAAGGGATCTTGAAAGTTAAAAACACAAAATCTTATGTCTATATTCCAGAGCCAAATGTAGGCGGTGATAATAAGGATTTTTGTAATGGCAATGACGATGAGTTTGCTCAGCATAAATATCGTCTTATTGAAAAAACATCTCAAATCGCAAATGTTGTAAATGGTAGAGAAGTTAAAAATTTTGCAACAATGGTAGTTAAGTTGAAGGATGAGGCTTTAGCAAAATCTCATAGGCCGACTGCTGCATTATTCAACGAGAAATATCCAGTTATAGGCGGAGGCAAAATTGGCGAGTTATATGTTCAAGTTAACTCCAAGTCCTTACCTCACTTAGCAGAAAGATTATCTCAAGCAAAAATAGAGTCTGATGTAAAGATTGATAAAAATGGTAATATAAAACCTAAAGTCGGGATTCTTAGAAGTGAAATAAGTGCCATTGAGGATATTGATATATTTGACAATAAAATGAAATCTAGGCTTTCCAATCTAGAGTTGTTGAATATTCTTACTTCGGGACGAAAAGAATTAATTGTTGAGTTGTTTACCCCGGCAGAAAATGGAACATTGAGCGAAAGCGAGATAGCTAAACTAACTGATTCGTTAATGGTCTTTTTAAATGAGGCATTAGACGGAACATTGAGGGTGGGAAGGTCAAATTATTTTTCAGACAATGTAGTGTCATTAACATTTTCAGAGCTTAACTTAAACAACAAAGATTTATTAAACTTTATCGATGAGTTGAAAGCTAATCCAGTTGTAAGAAGTATTTATCCTTCACCTTCGATTGGTTTTTCTGATTCTAAAAATATACAACATGAACTAGTTAGCGCTTTCCCTCAGCCTGCTGCTGGTATCTCATACCCTAAAGTTGGACTCATAGATTGTGGTATAAGAAGTCCGTTATTAAAAAACTGGGTTAAGGATATATCTGAAGCACTTGGCGATGAATATATTTCAGATTTTCATGCGGATGAAATGGCGAGTATATTAATTGGTTCAAAATACTTAAATAGCCTTCCTTGCTTAGAAGATGATGGTTGTGAAATCTATGATATTTGGGTTCCATCTTCTGTAGATTCATTTGATGATAATTTTAGAGATTTTGAGCAATTTTCTGATTGGTTATATTTAGAAATTCAAGCTGCTAAGGGCGCTGGTTATCGTGTGTTTAGCATGAGTATTAATTTTACTGCTCATGTTGATGAATGCAATTATGGTTTGTTAGCTTCTAGAATAGATCATATTTCAGATGATCTGGGTATTATCTTTGTTTTGTCTGTGGGTAATCTGTCTTCTACATCGTATCGACCAGAGTGGCCGAAGCCTGAATCAGAAGTGTTTAAAATGCTTGCTCGGCATAAGTCAAATGATAGGTTGCTGCAACCATCAGAATGTGTTTCAGCAATTTCAGTTGGTGCAATAAACCATATTGAAACTGCATCAGTAATTAATGGTACTCCTACTCGTTATACGCTTAGAGGCCCTTCTACAGCTTATGGGATTAAACCTGATGTGACTCATTATGGCGGTGTTGCTGATCTTTATAGTTCCGGTCTTAGAACACTAAATGGGCGTAATGAAATATTAAATAAGTCATTTGGAACAAGTTTGGCTGCACCCCATGTAGCAAAGACGCTTGCCTGTCTTGATAGGCTATCACATGAAGAGTTATCAATTACAGCTTTAAAAGCGTTGGTGGTGCATAATTCTGAAATACCTGTACAAATGGCCTCAAAAGAGTTGCAAAAAGAGGCTCGTGAGTTCTTAGGGCACGGTTTACCTGTTAGTGCTTCTCAAATTATTGAAAATGAAGAGCATTCATTTACGCTTGTTTTTAGCGAATCTTTAAAGCGTGGGCAGATTGTTGATTTTAATTTTTCTTGGCCAAAATCATTACTGACTCCATCAGGTAAATGTAAAGGTTTGATCAAGATGACCTTAGTTTATAAACCTCCGATAAACAGAGAGTTCGGCAGTGAATATGTAAGGGCTAACGTTGAAGCTTCATTGCAGCAAGAACAAATTAAGAATGGTGAATTTTCATTTAAAAAGGCTGTTGACTCTATTTGGAAAACACAACTAGGGGAGGATGCGACACTAGAGAAAAATTTAATTGAGCACGGTTTCAAATGGTGGCCAACAAAAGTTTATAAACGAATTAGTAAAGCTGGATTTGGTAATTCCAGTAACTGGAGGCTCAGGATTACTTCACAGGTTCGTGATGGTGAGTCCTATCCTGTGGACGGAATTGAATTTGCTGTTGTTGTGTCTATTGAGGATAATACTAAAAACTCTACTAATATATACCAAGAGATGTTCCAGAATTTAAAGTCTATCGGTGTGGAAATTGAGGATGTGCTGGTGTTAGAGGAGATAAAAATTTAAATGAAGAAATCAGAGGTGAAATATGATCTTAAAAAGATCATGGAACGAGTGGATGCAATGAAAAATGCACCTTGCTTATCTGATAAGCAGAATCAGCTAAATGACGTTGCAGAACTGCTAATGAATATCTCAAAGGATCTTTCATTGGGAATGACCCCCTCTATTACAGGGCGCTCTAAACCGGAGTTGAGGTGTCGTTTCTGTGGAAAATAACTCTCAAACTATGCCAAACATGCGCTACTTTGATGTGCAAAAGATTAAAAATGAGGAGGGGGTGGATGATATCTATTTTTCTGTTATAGATTCTGTTGAAGATTTTCCAGAACATGTAATAAATTTTAAGGATGAAATTGAATATTTTATAAATGTAATACAAATATTGTATAGTGATGCTGGTAGCAAAGAACTTTACGATAAATATTATGACCGCCTTTTTACGATGGCTGATCTCGCTTTTAACTCTTCAACAGAGAGAGTAAAACTGGCAGAGCGTTCTTTATCAAAGTTAAAAAATGAAATTACAAATGATGCTGGGCAATCCATCAGAAATAATTTATTACTTGATTATCTAAAGGCTTCTGTAGTTCCGATTATTTTTACACTCGTTCTGGTTTTTCTCGGCGATAAGATAGCATCGTATATTTTTGAGTTAGTGGGAAAGGTAGGCGGGAGATTTTATATAAGTAACTTAGGATTGGTATCTATATCTGCAATGGCTGGTGGCTGGTTGTCAATAGCAACTGCGACAAGGAATTTAGATTATGCAGATATTTTATCTGCTCTTAATAATCAAAAAGGAATAATAATTCGTTTAATTTTCATTAACATGTTTAGTTTGTTTATTTCTGTTTTAATGATTAGCGGTTTTCTGACTATAAACCTGGGTGGTTTAGATTCAAAAAATATCATTAGCGATTATACTACTGCATTAGCATTTGGTTTTATTTTGGGTTTCTCAGAAAAAGTATTCATGGATAAAGTTGAGTCAAAATTATCTAAATTGTAGATTTGTTTGTTGCTTGTATAGTGCTTTTAACTAGAAATTGTACGTGACCGCTACGATAGTGTACCAGAGCTGTTATAAGGCATTCTGTTTTTTTTCGTAGTAACTCAAAAATAGTGCCACAATATTTTTGTTGGGGGGATAAGGATGGCTAACAAATAGCAAGGATTAATGTGGTTTGCCCGTTGATCTAAAACTTAGGGGATATCCGAGATGGTCAATTAATATCAGTCGCTATGATCTATCGTTGCAAGCCAAGCCCCACTTTAAAACTACCTAGTTCAGTTTTCAATATAATACTGCCAAATTAAAATGCGGCTCAACAAGTACAATTATTGGAATAAGCAACAAGAATAGAAAGATAAGCTTATCCATTGTAGGATAAGCTTTTACACAATTTATTTTTTTATCTCAAATGTTGCAAGATTGTCAATGTAATCAGCATACCACTGCATCATCTCCCTACGCGCTTCTAAATACTGAGCATGGTTATACGTACCACGCACACTGTTTTTATCTACATGTGCAAGCTGAGTCTCAATCCAAGCAGAATTAAAACCATGTTCATGCAATATTGTGCTCATTGCGTGCCTAAATCCATGACCAGTTTGCCGCCCCTTGTAACCGAGTAACTCGATTACCTGAGTAATGCTCTCTTTACTAATAGGCTTCCGTGGGTCATTTCTGCCGATGAAAACGAGTGAATGGCGTCTTGAGATTGGTTCAAGTTGTTTGAATAGTGCAACCACTTGATCCGAGAGGGGGACGATATGAGGACGTTTCATCTTCAT
>JBOFCV010000330.1:0-17108 GCA_051646305.1 Turicibacter sp. | reverse complement strand
CTTTAGTTGGACAAAGTTTGAATTTGTAGGTTTTCATTTGTATCAGGGGAATCACCTCACGTTACTTATTAACTTGGTAGATTGCGACTCGTTTATATTTTCTAAAGACACTAGAAAAGTTTAAAAGTTAGTCTGTTATAGTTTACCCTAAAACATTTGTTCATATTTGTGGTAAATATTAAAACTTTAGGAGGATTTAAACTAGGGATTAAAATTAACAGATGTGCCATTCATCCCACAACTGAAGTAATGGGTGTTCTGGCATGTGTATAAATTATTACCTTAAAAAATTTAAAACCACTGAGATTAATAAACTCTCAGTGGTTTTTGGTAATATCATGATATTGTAACAGTTTAAATGTTGAATAGATATTGAGATAAGTAAAGTTATTTTGTATTAAACTTAAAGACTCGTTAATCTTCATTTTTACACCTCGTATTTAGTCGGAATTAATACAGTGATTTTACCAGTTCTTTCATTGCGGTATTATACATATCACACTTAACAAGTAGTACTGTATTTTTATCTAATAGAGGGATTAAAAATTCTCTAACACCAGATACCGTTTTAAAGCTATAGATTTGTCCTTTAAATCCATTTCGTTTGCATTGATCAGCAATAATTTTTGCGTCAGAGCCAACTGTAATTAAAATATCAATCTCTTTTTTAGACATCATATCTCCGACTTGAAAATGAATACTTTTGGTGTTATCCCCAAGAGTATTAATATTTGGAAAAAGAGCAATCTTTCTTCTTCCATTAGCGATTCCACATAAAGTATCAAGTCCGGCTTCAAGTGAGGTTGGGTTTAAACTATAGGTATCATCTATAATAAGTGAACCATTTATCCCTTTTTCCGTTTGAAAATGTCTTTCTAAGGGGATAAATGATTTTAAAGCTTGAATTGCATCAGCTAAGGAAATGTCTAATTGACAAATAGCAGCTAAAGCAGATAAACAATTGTATACTTGATGAATGCCATATCCAGGGACAAATACTTCGTATGTTTGATGGTCATGCGTTAATAAAAATTCCATTCCATTTATCGCATATTTAATATATGATGCTTTAAATGTCGCCTTATTGTTAATTCCGATATAGACAATTTTACCCTTAAAGGAACTAATATTTATTTTCTTTGTATTCTCATCGTCAGCATTTAAAACGAGAACGCCATTGGGATCGACAACTTTAACCATATCACCTTTAGCTTTGATGTAGGTGTCCAATGTTTTACAAAGGTCTAAATGATCGATTCCAATATTAGTTATAATTCCGATAGTAGGTTTAAAATATCGACCACTATTTAATAGATGACCAGGAGCTCCGACAGGGGTTTCAAATATTGCAGCATCTGTTTTATCATCAATAGTAAGTAAATAGCGTAAATGATGTGAATAACCATTTGCTGATTTTTGAGTACCGGTAATCGTATAGAATTGACCAAGAATATGTTTAAGCATATCTTTTGTCGTTGTTTTACCACAGGTACCTGTCACTGCAATGACAGGGATATCAAAAAGATTTCGATAATAATCAATAAAGGCAAGATAAGATCGTTCAACATTTTTTACTTGGATAATGGTACAGTCTTTAATTAAAAATAACTCATCAACCATTTTATCCACAACAACTGCACAGGGCGTATAGTGTTTTAGTAGTTGAATATTTAAAGGGTGCTGATGAGATAAAAAGATAAGCGTATTAGCGGTCGTCATGTTTTTTATGTACTCTGATTGGACGACGTTCGTTATTAGTAAATTTTTATTTCCTTTGAGAAGTGTTCCTTTTATGATAGGTGTAATTTGATTAAGCATCATATTTTTCATTCTAAAAAGCTCCTTATTTTAGTATCACCGAAGACGTATAATAAGGTGATAAGATAAATTTTATTTTTGAAGAAGCGGTTTTAGCATTTTGTTCTGCCTCATGACTAGTATTTCCTACTGCGATGACGTAAGCATAACGATTTCCCATCGATTGGGGTGGAGTTAATAAAGCACCAACTTTTGGTTTAACATAAACCGCTTTTACATTACGACTGCGTATTGCAGCATTTTTACCAAGTACTTTTTGTAAAGTACCTTTTTGTTTTAAGATAACATAATGGGCAAAGGTATGATTTTTTCTACAGAAATTTAAGTTTGGTTCTTCTCCAAGGGCAAGTTTTAAAGTCTCTTGAACTAGATTAATCCCAAGCCCGACTTCAAGAAATTCATTCATACAGCCGCCAGAAATACGAGGGTTTGTTTCAATTAATTTCCATTGATTGTTTACCAATCTTATTTCAAGATGACAAGTACCCGTTTCCATCCCATGAAGTTTTATAATATCACTTACCGCTTTTTTAAGAGAATTATAAAATTTTGGTGTAGAGTTGAGAAGTAGATTATACCCAGTAATAATAAATCGATTATAGTACGTTATTTCCTGTTCAATAATGGCGATAATATGAACATTATTATTAATAACGACACATTCAACTAAATATTGTGGTCCATCTAGAAATTCTTCAACAAGTATCGGTTCATCTGGATATTTAGAGATAAGATTTTTCTTGCAGAGGTTAAAATCATCCATACAATTTATCTTGTAAACATCTTTGGATCCAGCGGAATTTGGAGACTTAACCATGAGTGGTAAGTGACGATTAATTTCAGCATAATTAATTGTTTCATTAGGTTGAAGATTTAGATAATAAGCACCATAAGGTGACTTGGAAACCGCTTTTCTTGATAGAAGTTTATCTTCCATGGTCATGATGGCTTTTGTTGTAAAATGGTTTAAACCAAATTCTTCAGCAAGTTTTGCTGCAACATAGCAATATTGATCAATAAAACTAATAATACATTTAACATTTAGTGAACTTTTGACGAGGGAACTAGTGGCCTCTCGCATCTGATGATAATCCTGTAAATCTACTTTTTTAATGAGATTAATTTCAGGAAAATTTTCTGGAAACTCAAGAAATGAGGGTCTATCAGTTAGTAGAACAGTATAATAGCCCATATTACAAGCTGCTTTAATTGCTTCCCGACTTGATCCAGATTTATTGCAATTTATAAAGATAATTGTTTGCATAGCATATTACTTCCTTTAGATAGTATTAATTAAGGGAATAGTTTAGAGATAGATATATCGCTGTAATTTTTGTGTGGTTTTAAAAATTTTACGACGACAAAGAGCCTGAAAATACAAAATTATTTCGAGTTTAAAACAAGTTTCGTATGTTTTAGATTCTTTTTGATTTATATATAGACGAACTATGTATCATCTATCCCTACTGCATTTTTTAACCTTGTACGTTTAGGTGAGAATATAATTTAAGAACCTAGACACTAATAGTTTATTTGAAATAAATAGTGATGTTACATAAAGTGGAAGGGATTTTTTAATTATTGAGTTCCCTAAACGTTGATGATTTTTTACATAATAGTTGAAAACAAAAACACAATAGCCTATGATGACTATATTTTGCAGTAATCGTATGAAGAATTCAATACTGATTTTGTACAAATAGATGAGCTAAATTTTATTTTTAAAAAGGGTACTTATCTTCGCAACGTTTAAAATTATAATTAATTATTTTTTTTCTGAGCAAGATAAATAGCATAAGCAATTAAGTTTCGTTCAATACCAATTTTTCCATAAGAACTGCGTTGAAACCCTGGACGCCAATTCACTTCATAAAGCCATATCTGATTTTTTTCATCAATCCCCACATCAATTCCAAGTTCATCAAATACATGAGCACCTTTTTTTCTTTGAAGGTCATCTAAATGATTTGAAAGATTAAGTGCAAAAGATTCAAGTTTTTGTTTCATTTGAATATCCTCATTTGGGAATTCTTGACGTAAGAACAAATCAATAGGAACAGTTTTACCACCACGATGAATATTTGTTACAATGCTATTGCTTAGAGAAATACGAGCATAGATGACCGCTACAATCCATTTTCCTTCACCATTTTTGACCATGTGTAATCTTAAATCAAAGGAATTACCTTCGCGTGTTCTAGAATTAATATAGGGTTGTGCTAGCCATTGTTTAGAGCTAAGTGTTTCATAAATAGTTCGTCTAAACTCGTCTGGCGAATAAGCATATTGTTTCTTATACTTTTCCATGATATATCGACCCTGTTGCTGTTCGATAAAAGTGACACCATCACCTTGATGACCGTCAATGGGTTTAAACACTACTTTAGGATATTGATCGAGAAAGTATATTAAGTCTTCAGTATTATATATATTTTTAGATGGGATCACATATTTTGAAAATAATTTTGCTTTTTCTAATCGATGATAAACTGCCATTTTATTTCCAATAGGAAAACTTGTAAAGGGGATCTCTCTTTTTAAACGATTAACAATATCTTGTGAAATAGCAAGTTTCGCAGGGCTTCCTACATTCATGATGACATCTGGAAATGGACGATTAACCTTTCTCCATTCATCACCATAAAGAACATAACCTCTTATTTCTCTCGTTTCGAAATTAACACGTTTTGGAGAAAAAAAGAGTAGCTCTGCACCTAATTCTTGTGCAGCACGAGCTAGAAAATAAGACTTTTTTACAGTTAGAGGATCTTTACGATGATGTAATAATCCGATTAAGAACATTTTTATCACTCTACTTTTAAATTATGGATTAGGACAGAAGTATCCTAATTGTATAGTATGTAAGAAGTCTAGTATGGAAGAGGTACTTAGCCCAAATATTCGTGATTAGTATCGTTTTTTTTACCAGTATAAATTTCAATAGAGTAAAGGGATTAAAGATTTATTTAATCGGAAAAACTAAAATCGATACTTTAGGATACCATCATCCTGCTCTTCCTCAAGTCGTTCTAATGTTTTCAAAACAAAAAAATAAGAACTTCTAGAAAAGTATTTGAAGTTTGAAGTCTGCTTTCTATTTGTAAAAAACAGTTCTATTTGTATATAAAAAATAAAAAACTTATCTAAATCAGTTTTTAAACTGAGAAGGATAAGTTTTTTATTTTAAATTTTAGCTCTATTATAGTTTAGTCACTAAGGGTCTTTGTTTTACATTCTTAAAGGTTTTGTTTAATTGAAATGCAATGTCTATTGTCCAAACGCTTTGATAACTTAACCGACTGCGTGTGATTAAAAACAACTTTATCAAATTAAATGATCCAACAAGTTTAATTGCATCTAAAATAAAGATTGCTTTATAAAATTTTTGAAAAAGGATTTTGAACACATTGGGGTTAAGGCATTAGGAAAACAACAAAAAGCTAATAGAGTTTAAATTATGATCAATATGATTGGTTTAAAGAAGACTATTTAATCGAAAAAAAATAGAAATATTAAGATTTTTGTCTCATTCTCAATAAATGATCCTCTTTAATTCTTAGAATAATTAAAGCTGTGAGATTACGTCCCACACTATATCAATGCTAATTCATAAAATATAGCATCGGTAAGATAATTAACAAACTTACCGATTAAAAAATTAGTAGGGGGAAAAATTATGAAATTTGTTAGACCAAATTCAGATAGAGGTAGCAGCTACTATAAATTAAATAGTGGTTCACAAAGCGGAGCAAGTGGAGGCTCAAACAGTTCATTTAGTGGGGCAAGTAGAAGATCCGATAGTTCATTTAGTGGAGCAAGTAGAGGCTCAAACAGCTCATATAGCGGAGCAAGTAGAGGCTCAAACAGCTCATATAGCGGAGCAAGTAGAGAATCAAACAGTTCATTTAGTGGAGCAAGTAGAGGATCCAATAGTTCATATAGCGGAGCAAGTAGAGGATCCAATAGTTCATATAGCGGAGCAAGTAGAAGATCCGATAGTTCATATAGTGCATCAAACTATTCCGGTAGCTACTCAAGATAATACTGGATTATTTATAGCGATATGAAGGATAACTATTATAAACTCAATCAAACAGTAAACGGATATTCTATTACAAAAATATTAGGTGAAGGTCGGTACGGAATAGCTTATTTGGCAACAAATAAGCTCCCTCAAGAAGTTGTAATCAAACAATTAAAAATAAAAATGCTTGAGGAGACGAGAAAGAAACTCTTCTATGAGGAAAATATATTATTAAGTCTAAATCACCCGTCTATTCCAAAATTTATGGGGAAATTTCAAGATGATTCAAGAGAAGGCTATATCTTAGAGTATATTGAAGGACGGGTTTTTGAAGATTTATTAATTAAAGATGGTTATGTATTTAATAAAGATGAAATATATAATATTGCAAGTCAGCTTCTAGGTATTATTGAATTTATACATGATAAAAATGTAGTACACCGAGATATAAGACTTCCTAATGTCATATTAAAGGAAAATAAAGAACTTGCATTAATTGATTTTGGATTAGCTCGGTATATAGATAATGATAGATATGTAAAAGAAACGGATTATTGGTTTCTAGGTGATTTCTTAATTCACCTGTATTATACATCTTATGAGGGAGTAGGGAGAGATGAAAGACCTTGGTATGATGAGTTGGATTTATACCCTGAGGAGCTTAGATTTCTAAAAAAACTCATGAGTATTGATGAGAGCTATAAAAATATAAATGAAATAAAGAATGACTTGCAGGATATAAAAGCTATAAATAAAAATAAATTAAGAAGTCAAAAAAGAGGAGGGAGTCGTGTGATAAAAGAAGTTGATATTCAAAAGGTACATATTAAAAGCTTTAGAGCTAATTTATATAATGTAGAGCCGTTCAGAATGATTGGATTAATCGACGTCAATATTCAATATAGTTATGGACTAGAGCGAGTAACAGTACCTTTTTATCGATCTTCAGGTACTAATAACGGTAAAATTAAAGGACTATGGTATCCAATTGTAGGAATTAAGACACAAACAGGTCCATTTACAGAATTTACAGATTATTTAAATCATGCCTTAACAACCTCAACTAAAAAAGGGATTGCCAAAAAAGGTTGGCTGGCTAAATCGATATTTTTTACAGATGAATTTGTAGCAAAATCACTGGTACGAGGCTTTTCAACTGGAAAACACTATGAACCACTTTTAGAAATAGGGAAGACACTAAGAATTCTATACGAGAAAGAGAATTATTATGACATGTATACACTAGACCCTGAAATGTTAAATACTATTGTCACAGCAGATGAAATCTATAAAGGGAATACACATACACAAAGAGAAAACTATAATAATTTAATGGCCGATATAATCAATGGGATTAAATAAAAAATGATTTATAGTAAATCATAACACTCTAAGACTCTATTGTCGCTATCTAAGTGATTTGTATTAAATTATCTTGATTTTAGTGATTGAAAGTAAATAAGAGATAAAGTGTAAAGATATTTAAATGAGATGCTTCGCAGTAATAATCATGCTTTAGATTTGAACGCTATCGATAAATCACCCGTAAAGTTAAACGGGTTTAAATCTTAAAACTGTAGGAATATTGGATTAAGTCCAAAATGACCTACAGTTTTTTTATGATCATCCATTGATTAAAATTTATAAAACTAATCGATTGCTAGGAGAAAAACAGATCCAATAATGAGTGGCTAGTTGGATATTTCAAATTAATATACCCTAAAATTACGACAAATTTCGTAATTTTATGACATATGTCATGTTTTAGATGAATAGTCCTGTTAGAATAGATATGTAATGAAACTAACTATTTTGGAGGATCATATGAAAAAATTACTATTGTCACTTTTAATGCTAGTTATACCAGCAACGATTTTGATTGGATGCAGTTCAAATGAGGTAGGCCAACCGAACGATTCAAAATTCAAAGTCGCTTTAATTTCAGACACAATTGGAACAGAGCAATTTATTCTTCAAGCATATAATCAATTAAAAGAAATGTCAGAAACTCACGGTTTTAATTTTACGTCAATGGAATGTGTAGATAGTGCCCAGTGGGAAGAAAATACACGCGCTGCTTCAAATGAAGGTTATGATTTAATTATTGGAATTGGATGGCCAGCAGCCGATCCATTTAGTCAAGCTGCAGAAGAACACCCAGAGACTAAATATGCAATCATTGATACTGTTGCACCAAGTGATAAAGTAACAAGTATTGCCTTCAATGAGACGGAAGGTGCTTATGTATTAGGTGTTATGATTGGGACTGCTTTCCCTGAAGAGAAATTATATGGGTATATTTCTTCTTTCCAAAATCAAGGGACATATAAATATCGTTATGGATTCTCTGAGGGTGTAAAGTCAGTTAATCCAACTTCAGAAGTGATGTACAATTATGTAAATTCTTATAGTGATACGAATTTAGCATATGAATATGCAATGCAACAAAAAGCAGCAGGAGCTAACTTCATCATGGGGGGAATCTCAGCAAGTGCTAATACAGGAATCTACCAAGCAGCGCAAGAATTAGGTAAAAAAGGAACACCAATTTATACATCGGGATTAAGTGTTGACCAAACAACTGAAGAAAACCCTTATATCATAGGTGGTCTGTTAAAAAATACAGCAGTATGTATTGAAAATATCGTAACTAACTTCTTAAATGATACTTTAGAAGGTGGCGTTCAAACGTTAGGACTAAAAGAAAATGCATTTGGTGTGGTGAATGTTACAACTGAATCTGCAAATTATTTAAATAGCGAAATTATTACAGAAGAAACAATCGCTGCTGCCAAAGAAGTAGCAAATAAAATTATTTCAGGTGAGTTAGAAATCGTCGCACCTGAAGAAACACAAAAATAAATAAAAATGTCCAACTGCGAAATCTATCGCAGTTGGATTGTTTATATAAAGATGAAAGTGGGCGATTTTACCTTGTTATTAGAAATGAAACATATCACGAAGACCTATGGAGATGTGACGGCAAACCGCGATATTAGTATTAACTTGGATCAAGGTGAAATTTTAGCAATCGTTGGCGAAAATGGTGCTGGTAAATCCACAATTATGAAAATATTATATGGATTAGAAAAGCCAGACAGTGGTGAAATTTACTTGAATGGTAAAAAAGTTGAATTTAACTCACCTTCTGATGCGATGGCCTGTGGAATTGGAATGATTCAACAACACTTTATGTTATTTGATTCACTATCAGTCACGGAAAATATTGTTTATAAAAAGGAAGCAAAACGTTCGATTTTTTATGATCAACAAAAGAATATTGAAACAGTTGAATTGGTATCCCAAAAATACGGACTATTCGTCGATCCTAAAGCTATAGTTAAAGATTGCTCTGTTGGACTTCAACAACGTGTAGAAATATTGAAGGTTTTATATCAAGATGCAGATATTATCATCTTTGATGAACCATCAGCCGTCCTAACACCAATTGAAATTGATGAATTGTTGAAGACAATGAAAAATTTAGCTGCTCTTGGTAAAAGTTTAATTATTATCACACACAAATTAGATGAAGTAATGGAAGTAGCTGATCGTATTGTGGTCATGCGTACAGGCGAAGTTATTGAACAAAAATTGAAAGTAGATACGAATGTTGAAGAACTTTCAGAAGCGATGATTGGTAGACAAATCATAACGCGTCAAATTGAGGAAAAAGAAAAGGGAGACTGTTTATTAGAAGTTAAAAATCTATTTTTACAGGATCATATAGGTAAGAAAGTCTTAAATGGAATAAACCTTCGTGTAAACAGTGGTGAAATAGTTGGGATTGCTGGTGTTTCAGGTAACGGTCAATCAGAGCTTATTCGTTGTATTACAGGTCTAGAGAAATTAGATTCAGGTGTTATTACCCTTCAAAATAAAGAGATAACTAATAAGAAAGTTTATGAAATCCGTGAGTCAGGAATTGCTCATATCCCAGAGGATCGTTATTTATGGGGAAGTGCTAAAGAAGCTTCACTTGCTGAAAATGCTTTGATTGGATTTGAAGACCGTCCACAGTTTTCTAAGTTTGGAATTTTAAATTTAAAAGCTGTTTCTCAACATGCCACTGATTTGATTAAAAAATATAAGGTAAAAGCTAGTTCAATTACGCAAGAAATAAAAGGTTTATCAGGTGGTAATGCTCAAAAGTTAATCGTAGCTCGTGAAATTGCACATCAAACACCTATACTGATTGCTTGTGAACCAACGCGTGGTGTTGATATTGGAGCCATGGAGTTTATTCATGATCAACTAGTTGAAAAACGAAATGCTGGAGATGGAATTTTACTTGTTTCTTCAGAGTTAAGTGAAATTATGAGTTTAAGTGACCGAATCTACGTTATCTACGAAGGAAAAATAAATGGTGAATTTAAACGTGCTTCAGTTGATGAAAAAGAACTTGGTTTATTCATGTTAGGAGGTAAGAGAAGTGAGAATATTTAAATCTTTAAAACTTCCGTTAATTTCAGTTTTAATCGGATTACTAATTGGTGCAATTCTCATTGCCTTATCAGGATTCAACCCATTTAATGCAATTAATGGTTTAATTTTAGGTGGATTTGGAACACCGTATGCCTTAACAACAACCTTAACGCGAGCGACACCTATTATATTTGCAGGTCTTGCTGGTGCTCTAGCTTGGGGTTCAGGATACCCAAGTCTTGGAGCTGCGGGACAGATGGTAATGGGGGCATTAGTGACCTCTATTGTAGCTGTTTCTTGCCCGGGTCCAGACAGTATCGTTTTAATTGTTGCTATCGTATCGGGGATGGGAGCAGGAATGTTATATTCTCTAATCTCTATCTATGTGACGCAACGTTTTCAATTATATCTACTCATCATTACGTTAATGATGAACTATATAGCGGATTATATTGGATCTTATTTTGCCTCATATATTGTAAAAGATCCAAATGGATTAGATTCATCAGCGATTCAAACCCAACTTATTGAAGGACCCATTTTACATAAATTAATAACTGGTTATACGGTACATTGGGGATTCGTTATTGCTATCATTGTAACGTTAATTATTTTCTTCATCATGAAAAAAACCACATTTGGATATAAAGCTAAAATGGGTGGTTTAAATCAGTTGTTTGCAGATTATGGTGGAATTAAAAGTACTCGTATGATGTATTATGTTCTTTTATTAAGTGGTGCTTTAGCAGGACTTGGTGGAGCATGTGAAGTATTAGGAACACGTTATCGTTTCGTTGATGGCATGATTACATCCCCAGGATATGCGTGGAGTGGGATAATTGCCTCATTAATGTCTAGTAACCATCCAATCGGTATTTTTATTAGTGCAATTTTCTTAGCAGGATTAACAACTGGCGGTAGTAGTATAGAACGAAGCATGGGTATACCAAGTGAAGTTACAATTATTATCCAAGGTGTTATTACCCTATTAATAACAGCTAAATTCGTGTTTAAGGCAAAAAATAAGAAAGCAAAGGTAAATAAAAAGGAGGGCGCAAAGAATGGAATATAATATTGAATACTTTGCGGTTATCGTAAACTCAATGATTCGAATGACGACTCCTATTTTACTAGTTACACTAGCAGCTGCGATGTGTAGTAAAGTTAAAATTTTTAATATTGCCATGGAAGGAACTATGCTTGCAGCAGCTTTCTTTAGTATTGTGGCCAATTATTTTACAGGTAGTGTATTTTTATCAGTAGTAGCCGGAATTACAAGCAGCATGCTAATATCAGCACTTGTTGGGTTCTGCGTGATTAAACTTAAAGCCTCAGCTGTCGTCGTCGGGATGGCTGTAAATACGATGATGGGTGGGGTAACAACTTATCTTCTATATTTGATTTTTAATACAAAAGGTGTATTTACTGATCCAAGTTTAGTGAGTTTACCAAAAGTTTCACTGCCTATAATCGAAGATATTCCAGTATTAGGTACAGTTTTTTCAGGTTTAACAATTGTAGATTATCTAGCCTTTATCATTGCCATTGGTTTATATATATTCTTATATAAAACAGTCCTTGGATTTAGATTAAGAGCTGTTGGAATTAACCCAGAAGCAGCAAAAAGTTTAGGAACACCCGTTGAAAAATACCAATTCCTAACTATTACATTAACGGGAATTCTAACGGGATTAGGTGGCGTCTTACTTTCAATGAGTACAGTGACGTTATTCATTCAAAATATAACATCTGGTCGCGGTTATATTGCACTTGCAGCAAATAATCTAGGAAATTCACATCCACTTGGCGTATTATTCTCAAGTTTATTCTTTGGAGTATGTCAGGCATTTGGAAATGTATTACAGAATACATCACTTAAAACACAAATAACAGCATCGATTCCATATGTGGCAACGATTGTGATGTTAATTTTGTACAGCGTTTATCATCAACGAAAAAAAAAATAAAAAGCAAAAGGTATAAGTTATGAAATTTTTACATCTTACAGATATCCATTTTTTAATAAACTATCCCCAAGAAAAAAGTGGGTACCATAGTCTATTTAACACCATGACATTCCCCATCGAGCAGCTAACGAAGGGATTAAAAAAAGTTAATGATTTTGATGCTGTTTTAATAACAGGTGACTTAACAGAATCAGGAACAAAAGCAGATTACGCGCAATTAAAGTCTGATCTCGTTAGATTATTAGGCGATACACCAATTGTTGTTGCACTTGGAAATCATGATAATAAATTAGCCTTTTATGAAGGTTTTCTTGAGCAACTTCCATCTAATGAGCCATATAATACATGCGTTACCCTTGGAAATACAGCCATTATTTCATTAGATAATTCGAATCCGGGGTATCCCAATGGGATCATTGACACAACACAGTGCATATGGTTAGAAAAGACCTTAGCTAAGATAGAGAGTGAACAAATTATTCTAATGTTTCATCATCATATCATTAAAGATCAATTCACTATCGACGCTGCCCTTTATGATGATTCATTTTATCAACTCGTTGCAAATAGCCGAATTGATGCGATCCTTTGTGGTCATACTCATCATGCGTATGCAGGAACATTTGCAGGAAAGCCGTATTTTACAGCCGACAATTTATCGTTTTCTGGAGAAGATGAGCCAACGGGTATTGTTCGATTCGAGGAACGATCAGGTTTTAACTATTGTGTATTAGAAAATAATAAAATTGAAGTCACAACAATCCCCATTGAAACTGACGGAAAAATTTTAGCTTATGTAACATTTAACTAACATAAGAAAAACTATCGGTTACTTTTTAAGTAATAGGTAAGCAAACTCAGTATGGGCATCTATTTATGCCAAATCCCTAATTTGTAAAAAGAAATTTCAATCCCCATTGGAATAAAAGTAAGGATAACATTTAACTAACAGAAAATAAGAAGTAAAAGCTGCTCTTGAAATAAAAAGAGTAACTCATTTTAGTAATAAATTTGAAAAAGTAAACTCAGTATAGGCATCTCCTCATGCCTAAGTATTATAGTTTAAAAAACAAATTTTCATTGTATAAGTAGAAAACACTCACTCTGCTCAATAAAAAAGGCTGGATTTTATACTTCATTCCATAAAGGGAAGTGAAGTTAAAATCCAGCCTTTTAATTAGTTATTCAAGTTCAAAAGCGATACGATTTAGTTCATACAAATCTAAAATAACATAATCCTTTCCTTGTTTTTCTAAAACCCCATTTTGGCAAAATGTATTGAGTATTCTGAGTAAATGACGATAACTTGTACGCATGATATTTGCACATTCAGAAATATTACTTGAGAAAACATTTTGACGAGATGAATGTAAAATATAAAAAGCAAGGCGTTGTTCAATCGATCCTAAAAAGACATTTGCAAAGATAGCATTTGATTCATTTAATTTGTTAGCTAATTTTTCACATGTGTGCCTAAGAAAAACAGGATCTGCTAACAATAGTTCACGATATTTTTCTAAAGATATGCCAAGGCACATCCCATCTGTAATTGCTTCAACATTTGCAAAGGCTTCTTTTTTCCACAATGAAGCAGAGTCTCCTAGTGGTTCATATCCATCACAAAAAGATAATAGTGTGATATTCCCTGATGAGGTATAAGCATAGACACGTGCTTTTCCTCTTAAAATGAAAAATAAATAGTGCGAACAAGTTCCTTGTCTAATCAGAAAATCACCTTTATCAAACGAGAATAGTTCAAAATATTGTAATAAGTGTTTTGAAAACATATGCGTTATTTTTTCATGATTAACATGTGTTAAGAGTAAATCGGCATTATATATTCTTTTCATAGTAGAAAATCCTTATAAATTAAAATTTTACTTACTTTATTCTATATTAAGTGTATAATCACTCTTAACATTTTACAATAGAAAAATATTACGAGTGATTAAAATGTAATAAAATTTAGCATATAAAGTACAATAGACAGACTAATTTAACTTATTAGAATGATTAAATCTATTTATGTATACCATTTAAGAAAAAACAGGCTCCATTATACGCAACAAGCTGTGTAATGGAGCTTGTTTTTATTCTATATAAAATTAATTAGTACTAATAAATAAAAATGGTATTGCTAATTAAGAAAACGCATGTTAATATGTTATTGAAAACGCATACTTATAAGGGGGCGCTATTAAATGAGTGAAAAGATATTATATAATAACTCATTTATAGCTTTGGAAAGTAATTCAATATGAGTATGTAAAACACTACAAAGATCGGGGGCATAATAGTAAGTATATTTTTTTAAACATAATAAAAACGTTTTTATTGATAATGAAACCGTGCGGAAATATTTTTATTATAAATTATTATTTAGATTAGTGGCAGAAAATTATTTGAAAAATATTTTTTTAAACACAATAAAAACGTTTTTATTGAACTGGGGTCTGTATAATAAAAAAATAGTGGAGGGAAAATAATGAAAAAATTAATAACTTCAATATGCATCTATACTTTAGTTAGTATCGGTTTAGTAGGATGTAATGAGACAGAAAAGAAAGCTGATATGAGTTCAAAAACAACACCAGAAATAAAAATTTGGATAGATAATGAGGATTATGCAAATCTTTTAATGCCTGCGCTAAAAAAAGAGTTTAAAGATATTAATTTTACATATGAATATTTAGGAGTTCATGAAAGTATTTCAAAATTAGAGTTAGATGGTCCGGCTGGAATAGCAGCGGATATATTTTTACAGGTACATGATACAATGCCAGACTCAATTAATGCGAATTTATTATTACCACTGGGAACAGACTTAGGAACTTATATCGAAGATAATATGTTAGAAAATACAATTTCTGGAGTTCAGAAAGATGGAGTTTACTATGGAATTCCAATGTCTATTGACTCAATGGGCTTCTTTTACAATAAAACATTATTAGAAGAGAATGGGTTTGAGGTTGCCAAAACATTTGATGAATTAATCGAACAGGCTAAAATATATAATAATAATAGTGAAAATAAATATTTGTTCCGTTTTGAAGCTGGAAACTCGTATAGTAGCCACTTCTTCTTCACAGGACATGGATATCAATTATTTGGAGAAAATCACGATAACCCAGAGGCTATTAACTTTAATACACCCGAAGTGATAGAGGCTTTGAAATTTATCAAATCAATGAAGGAGTATTTACCAGTTCCTTATGGTGATTTAGGTTATGACACAATTGATGCAGAATTTATTAAAGGAAATGTTCCATACATTACAACTGGGCCTTGGTCAATTTCAGATATTAAAAACGGAGCGGAATTTGAGTGGGGAATTACAACGGTACCTATGATTAATGGGGTACAGCCAAATACTTTTTCAGGATTCCATGTGGCTTCAATTAATGCCTATACAAAATATCCAAATGAAGCAAGAGATGTGTTGAAATTTATTGCATCAGAAGATGGGTTACAAATGAGATTTGATACGACAGGACAGATTCCAGCATTACAGGATAACTCAATTATTGAAGGAGTTTTAGAAGATCCTTATGTAGCGGGAATTGTTGCGCAAAGTGCTTACTCAGATCCTATTCCGGCAATAAAGGAAATGGCATATTACTTTGGAGCTTGTGATACCATGATTAGATCAGTTTGGGAGGATTTAGCTACTCCTGAAAAAGCAGTAGAAAAAGCAGAAGAGGAATATTTTATGACAGTAAATATGATGAAATAATATTGAATACTAGTCAACTATATAATCAGACAATTAAACTAGGCCTATTCACTATAGACTTGTAAAACGACGAGTGTGGTAAAAACGTTTTTTTATTATATAATATACGATAGAAAGTAATTAATAATAAATTAGTTAAATAGCAGGTGATAAGGTGGTAGGAATTAAAGATATTGCTAAAAGGGCAGGTGTATCCATTTCAACTGTTTCTAATGCATTAAATGGGAATCCAAAAGTAATTGAAGAAACAAGGAAACGTATTGAGGCTATTGCAGATGAGATGAATTATGTTCCGAATATGGCAGGTAGAGTATTAAAGAAAAAAGAAACTAAGATTATTGGATTGTTTTTACCTAATTATGCAGGTGATACATATTACGGTCAATTAATTGAAGGAATAGCGAAGAAATTATATGAACATGGATATGCATTAATAATTTGTAGCTGGGGAACTTCTCAACAAATTATTCCGGAGCGAATGATTGATGCAGCTATTATTTTAGATTATAAGTTTAAGTCAGAAGATATTATTACTTATGCGAATAAAGGTCATAAAATTGTTGTTTTAGACCGGATGATAGCTCATGAAAATGTTAAACAGGTTTTAATTAACAATAAATATGGTGTTATAGAAGCAATTAATTATATAAAGGATTGTGGCTATAAGGACATATGTGTATTGACAGGTCCAGAAGAAAACATTGATGCCTGTGAACGTTTGAATGCCGTGCTAGAGTTATTAGAGGATGAAGAAGACATTAATTTATCTTTATTAAAAGGCAGTTTTTCAAAAGATTCAGGAGAAAGACTAGCTAAAATAATAGTTGATCATTGGAAAAATCCTGTTGCAGTCTTTGCACTAAATGATGAGATGGCAATAGGTGTTTATACATATATAAAAAAAACAGAATTTGTTATTGGACGAGATATAAATATTATGGGATTTGACCATATTGAAATTGGTGAATACCTAAACCCTAAATTAACTTCAGTTTCCTATTCTCGCTTAACCTGGGGTGAAGAAGCTGCAAAATCAGTTTTAGCTCTACTCGGAGATGTTGAAGTTGAAGATAAACGAATTAGCACTGAGTTGTTTATGGGATACTCTATAGGTAAAATATAAAAAGTAATAGAAGGATAG
>JBOFCV010000328.1:0-9706 GCA_051646305.1 Turicibacter sp. | reverse complement strand
GGGTCTAAGAGTGAGTTTACGACACTTATTAAAGAATTCAATGAAGTCGGAATTGATCTTTCATTTACAGATGACTATTTGATGTTTAGTCCAAATGAAGTGCGTGAATATAATACATCAGTTAAGCATGCAAATGGCTGGTACTTGCGTTATAACTTATTATCAGATGAGTTACCTGAAACAGAATTTACGTATGCTCGCCCCAAAAGTAGTATTTTGTGGATGGCTAAACAAAATAAAAAGTTGTTACCTTTAGGGGGTCAATCGGTGACATTAGATGGAATGACACACACGTTACTAAGTGATTATTCTAAAAATGGTTCGAGTTTAGCAGAATCAAAACAATTAATTACAGAAGCAGTCACTGATTTAGCACAACAAGTTAAAGTGAATGCAGTGAAACCAAATGCTTATTTACTGCAAGCAACAGATCGTTATTTACAAGCACCGGTCTTTTCTTCTCAATATTTAATTGAAACAGATACGGTTCCGTTCCTTCAAATTGTTTTATCAAATACGATGGAAGTTTATGCACCGTATTCAAATTTCTCATTTGCATCGGATGCTGATGTCCTTCGAATGATTGATTATAATGTATTGCCAAGTTTTGTTGTAACAGAGCAACCATCACATTATTTATCAAACACGAATTCTTCAAATTACTATTCAACAGAATATGATTCATACAAAGAAATAATTGTTTCTGTTTATGATTCGGTTAATAGCGCTTTAGGTGTTGTTAAAAATAGCGAGTGGGTAAGTCGTGAAGTTGTTCAACCCGGGGTTGTTGTGAATACATACAAAAATGGCGTAAAAATCATCATAAACTACAGCGAAAATAATGTGACAGTTGATGGGAATAAATTAAGTCCTATCTCTTATCACATTGTTAAGTAGAGGAGGAGAGAGTTATGAAAGGACGTAAAAAGCGTAAAATGAGCGTCGAACAAAGACGACATAACATATTGGGGTACTCCTTCTTATCTGTTTGGTTAACGGGATTTTTAATCTTCACCGCCTTCCCGTTACTTTACACGATTTATTTAAGTTTTAATACGGTTACTTTAACGGTTAAAGGATGGGAAACAGGTTGGATTGGCATTGAAAACTATGTCGTAGCACTTCTTAAAAATGTTCAGTTCACACCGGCATTATCTGCCTTTGTGACGATGGAAGTTCTTTATGTGCCAACCATTGTGATCATCTCATTTATTTTAGCGTTATTATTAAATCAAAAAATAAAAGGGCGATCATTATTTAGAACGATTTACTTCTTACCTGTTATCGTCTTATCGGGTTCTGTTATGCTTCAATTAATGGATTCAGGTAATACGGAAATGGGAGGGTTAGAATCTTTATTTATCTACAAGATGATTGCAAGCTACAGTGAAGGAATTGCGATGGGATTAGGACAATTATTCCATAATTTCTCAATGATTCTTTGGTTTACAGGAATTCCAATTGTCCTATTTATTAATGCTTTACAAAAGATTAATCGTCAATTGTATGAAGCTGCTCAAATTGATGGGGCGACAGCGTGGCAAATCCTTTGGAAAATTACGCTTCCAATTGTAAGACCAATGGGACTTATTATTTCTATTTTTGCTATTGTTCAATTAGGAATGTTCCCGATTAATCCAGTTTACTCACTGATTCAAGAGTCTATGTATAACACAGTAGGTGGATTAGGGCTAGCTTCAGCCTATGCATGGATTTATAGTTTAGTTATTTTAATCTTTATTGGAATTGCCTATTTATTATTTAGAGAGAAACCAGAAAAAGATAAAAAGAAAAAACAAAAGCAATATGAGCGCCAACTAGAAAAATTACATCGCTATCAAGAAAAAGAAGTAGGAAAAAAAATTAAAACAGAAAAAATATCAAAGAAAGTAAGTAAGGGGGTGTAAGGATGCGTATCGATTCAGAAAAATTCCAACGTACTAAAGCTAAAATGAAACGAAAATTATTTGGATTTAATTTAACAGATGGATTACTGTACCGCATTTGTGTTTATGTCCTGTTAATTGCTGTGAGTTATGTGTTCTTATATCCATTATTAAAAATGGTATCGATGGCCTTGATGTCAAAGGGCGATATTATTAATCCGGAAGTACAATGGGTACCGACAAGTTTATCATTTGAGAATTTAAAAATTGCGATTAAGGTATTAGATATTCCGACGACTTTAATCAACTCAATGTGGCTATCAACCTTATTAGCTGTGGCACAAACAGTTGTGTCTGCTTTAACTGGGTATGCTTTTTCACAGTTTGAATTTAAATTCAAGAATTTCTGGTTCGGAATGGTCTTAGCCTCATTTATTATTCCAGTACCGATTGTATTAATTCCTCGTATCATGATGTTTACATCGTTACAAGATATGACGTCAATTAAAATGATTGGATCGGTTATTCCACAGCTTTCTATGAGTCTACTAGGTCAAGGTGTTTACTCAGCTATTCTTATTTTAATTTTCTATAACTTCTTTAAATTAGTGCCTAAAGTATTAGATGAGGCAGCACGTATAGATGGAGCGAATGCATGGCATGTCTTTTGGCATATTTTTATTAAAATGTCCGCTTCAACAATTTTCACTGTCTTTTTATTCGCCTTTGTTTGGAACTGGAATGAAACATATGTGACGTCAACCTTTGTTCGTAGTTCTGTTCAATTACTTCCAATGAAACTTGGATCATTTGATAGTTTGTTTGAATCCGTTGCAGGTTCAATGCCATCTGAGGGTGGAGGGGCTAAATTAAATGAGGCCTATAAAATGGCTGGGACTTTATTATCGATGCTACCACTATTAGTGATGTATGGATTTGTTCAGAAGCGATTTGTGGAAGGAATAGAAAATACAGGTATTACGGGGGAATAATAATGGACCGAAAGTTATTACTCTGTACAGGTTTAGTTTTAATTTTAATGGGGTGTCAAGGAAATACTTCGACTTCCCCTAAACCGGTTGCGGAAGAAAAAAAAGAAGAAGTCGTTAAATTATGTAGAACAAAAGGATATGAATTGCCTGAAACTGTGACAGATTATGAGTTAGTTTGGTCTGACGAATTTGATGTGGATGGATTGCCTGATGAAATAAAATGGAGCTATGATACAGGTGGTCATGGTTGGGGAAACGAAGAGTTACAATATTACACTGAAGGTGAGAATGTTAAAGTCGAAGATGGCTTATTAGTTATTGAAGCTCGTCGTGAAGCGTATGAGAAAATGGATTATACATCGACAAGACTTGTTTCACGCCATAAAGGTGATTTTACATATGGGAAGTTTGAAATTAGTGCCAAACTACCACAAGGTCGCGGAACGTGGCCAGCTATTTGGATGTTACCATCTGATTGGAAATATGGGGATTGGCCAATCTCAGGTGAAATAGATATTATGGAGCATGTCGGGGCTGATCTTGGAATGGTTCATGGAAGTATTCATACTTCGCGATTTAATCATAAGAAAAACACGCAAAAAACTAACAAGATTTTGTTAGATGATGCGTCTGATGCTTTTCATGTGTATGGCCTTGAGTGGCTACCAGATAAAATCATTGTTTCAGTAGATGGAGAAGACTATTTTACATTTGAGCCAGGAAAAGTCTTAGATTGTCCCACACAATTAGAATGGCCATTTGATCAAGATTTTCATGTTTTATTAAATCTTGCGGTTGGTGGAATGTGGGGCGGAATGAATGGCGTCGATGAAGAAATCTGGCCCAAAACAATGGAAGTAGATTATGTGCGTGTCTATCAATCACAAACAGTAGAAGAGAGTATTCAAAGGAGAGGGAACTAATGGTTAAATATTATTATGATAAGGAAGCTTTTATCATTGAAGATTATGATAAAGCAAAAACATTTTCTAGCTTTTTACCGGGGATTGCAGGGTTACATGGGGTTCCTATTTGGTCATTTTATGTCAATCGTGGTCAAGGACTTTGTAGTTTTGGACTTCAAGATAAAAATAATGCCATCTTAGAGTTCTTCCCTGCTAATACCTCATATCAACATATTCATACTTATGGATTTAGAACGTTTATAAAATGTGATGGACAAGTATACGAGGCATTCTCACCCACACAATTACAACACGAAGTAAAGCGTCATATGTTTACTAAACAAAGTGAATTTGGAATTGTTGAAACAAATGTGACAATGGGAATCAAAGTAAGTGTGACGTATTTTGGAATGCCTAATGAAAATTTTGGAGCGCTTGTTCGTAAAGTAAGTGTAGAAAACATTGGCGAATCAGTTAAAGAATTAGAAGTTTTGGATGGTCTAGCGACAATACTTCCATACGGCGTGGAAAACGGAAATTATAAAAATATGTCTAACTTATTAAGAAGTTGGATGGATGTAGAAGGCATTGAAACAAAGATTCCATTTTATAAAGTGCGTGCGTCAACTGGTGATGAGGCTGAAGTTTCTGAAGTTGAACGTGGTCATTTCTCATTATCATTCTCAAATGATCATGAATTATTACCAACACTTGTGGATGCTGACTTAGTCTTTGGATTTGATACGACCTTAACATACCCACATCATTTTATGGAATCAAGCTTGGATGATATTTTAGGAGAAGATCAAGTAACAGCGAATAAAGTGCCTTGTCAGTTTGCAAGTTTGAAAGCGACGATTTACCCATGTGAAACGAAACGTATTAATACAATGATTGGGCATGTTGAAGATATTGAGACAATTCGTACGCGTGTGGACGAATTGGCAACACAAGATTATATTGATGCACGTCAACAACTTGCACAAAATGTGATTGACGAATTAGTAAAAGATGTCGATACAAAATCGGCAGACCCTGTTTTTGATGCATACGCCAAACAAAACTATTTAGACAATTTATTACGTGGGGGATATCCACTCGTGTTTGGTAGTGAAGAAGATCCTAAAATTTATCATGTATATTCAAGAAAGCATGGAGATTTAGAACGTGATTATAACTTCTTCTCGATTGCACCGGAATTTTATTCCCAAGGAAATGGAAATTTCCGTGATGTGAATCAAAATCGCCGAAATGATGTTTTCTTTAATCCTAAAACGGGATTGTATAACGTTAAAACATTTATGAATTTAATGCAATTAGATGGATATAATCCATTAGCTGTTTTAGGTTCAACCTTTAATATGAAACCAGAGGTTGATGTATTAGCCTTGGTTGAAAAACATTTTAACTCGCATCAAGATAAGCTTGTTAGTCTTTTATCTTCTAAATTTACACCAGGTAAAATTATTAATACAGTGGAGCGCGATCAAATTGAAATTAAAACGTGTGAAGATGAGTTGTTAAATGATATTTTAACACAGTCAAATCAAAATATTGAGGCGCAGTTTGGAGAAGGATTCTGGGTCGATCACTGGACATACAACATGGATTTAATTGAAAATTATTTAATGGTTCATCCAGAAAAGCTACAACATTTCTTATATCAAGATAAATCGTATCAGTTCTTTGATAGCCCTGTTTATGTGATGCCGCGTGCTCAAAAACATGTGTTAAATAAAAAAGGTGAAGTTCGCCAATATGGTTCAATTATTGAAGATGAAGAAAAAATGCATCGCCACCAAGTGGGACTCGGAGAGGCGACGTGGTTAAAAACTGATTTTGGAAAAGGTGACGTTTACACGACTTGCTTATTTGAAAAAATCTTAAGCCTTGGATTAAATAAATTTACGCATTTAGATCCTGGTGGTATGGGAATTGAAATGGAATCAAATAAACCAGGTTGGAACGATGCCATGAACGGATTACCAGGGGTATTTGGTTAAGGTGTAAGTGAAGCGGTTGAACTTGTACGATTACTTGAATTCTTACAAAGTAGTATTTCAAAAACATCAACAAAAAATTTGGATGTATTAGCTGAAACAGCGAGCTTATTAAAAGAAGTTCATCACGTCTTAACGTTAAATTTAAATGAAGAATTATCTGATTTTAATTATTGGGATGCTGTTTATGCAATTAAAGAGGCATATCGTGAAACCATTCGTTTCGGAGTAAGTGGGGCTTGTGTAACAGTTGACATGATTGAGATTGCCAATATGGTTGAGGATATGTTATCTAAATTATACTTAGGTCTTGAACGTGCCAAAGTGATGGGGGACGGCTTATTACCAACCTTCCTATATTATGAAGCCACACAATATGAAGTCGTAAAAGATGAAGCGGGTGAACCAGTTTTAACTCATTATGGATTACCAAGTGTTAAAGTTTTAGCGTTTGAAGCCAAACGTCTACCAGCCTTTTTAGAAGCTCCAGCGCGTGCTTTAAAAGTTTATAAAACAAAAGAAGAAAAATTAGATTTATACCATAAAGTTAAATCAACTGATATTTTTGATTCAAAAATTCATATGTATAAGACAAGTGAATCATTAGATGCGATGTCACATGAAATTGGTCGTGCGCGTGCTTTTACACCAGGGTGGCTTGAGCGTGAATCTGTGTTTTTACATATGACATACAAATATATTTTAGGTTTAATTAAAGCTGGATTATATGATGAGTTCTTTGAAGATATTAAAACTAACTTTGTTTGTTTCTTAGATCCTGCAACGTATGGACGAAGCACATTAGAAAATTCATCATTCATTGCAAGTAGTGTCAATCCAAATCCTTCGGTTCATGGTCAAGGATTTGTGGCTCGTTTAAGTGGGTCAACAGCAGAATATTTAAGTATTTGGAATTACATGATGATGGGGAAAACGTGGTTTAAAGAAGAAGCGGAAGAATTAACATTAACATTTGCACCGATTCTTGCATCTTGGTTATTTGATGAAAATAATAGTGTCTCATTTAAATTTTTAGGCCACACAACGGTGACGTATCATAATCCAAGTCGTTATAACACGTATGATGAGCAAGCTAAAATTGAGCGTATTGTGGTCGATGGTGTGGCTTATGACCAAGATCACTTAACAGGATCTATTGTTACGGATATTAGAAATCAAAAAATCACGAGCATTGATGTGTATTATACGGCGTAAAGTAAACAAAAGAGAGCGAGTTTTTAGGAAAAACTCGTCCTCTATAAAATAGAAAAGAAGTGTTGGGAGAGAACATAAATGGAAGCACGCGTAATTAGAACGGTAAAAAGAAACGATGATCGATTAGCAGAAAAGAAAGCCATATCATTTGGACCTTTATATGATACAAAACGTCAGATTATTTCAGTCGATACGACGCAAACATTTCAAACACATATGGGATTTGGTGGGGCCTTTACAGAAGCTTCGGCTTATACGTTAACTGAAATTAGTGAAGAAAAACGTACAGAGGCGCTAAATGCTTATTTTCACCCAGAAAATGGATTGGGTTACAATTTAGGGCGTGTTGCGATTCACTCATGTGATTTTGCCTTAGGGAATTATACCTATGTAAAAGAAGGTGACATGAATTTATCAAGTTTTGATATGTCGCATGAAGACTTATGGGTTGTGCCTATGATCAAAGATGCAATGGCGATAAAAGGTTCGGATTTAACGTTATTAGCATCACCTTGGTCACCGCCTGCTTATATGAAAGACACAAATGAAATGAATTTTGGTGGACGTTTACTTGATAGTCATAAACAAGTGTGGGCTGATTATTATGTAAAGTTTATGGAAGGCATGAAATCTCGCGGTATCGATATTTGGGGTGTTAGTGTTCAAAATGAACCAGAAGCGGTTCAATGTTGGGATTCATGTATTTATACGGCAGAGGCTGAGCGAGATTTCGTTAAAAACTATTTAGGTCCAACCTTCCATGCAAATGGATTGGAAGATAAAGCCATTGTCATTTGGGATCATAATCGCGATGTATTAGTTGAACGTGCTACAACGGTGTTAGCTGATCCAGAAGCAAATAAATATGTTTGGGGAGTCGGAAATCACTGGTATTTAAGCGAAGATTTTGAGAATTTATCAGTGGTGCACAATATGTTCCCAGATAAACATTTATTATTTACAGAAGGTTGTGTGGAATTAACGCATACAGCTGAAGGTGCAAATGGTGGTGCCTATATTGGATCTTGGGACAATGGGGAACGTTATGGACGTAATATCATTGGAGATTTTAATAACTGGTCAGAAGGTTGGATTGACTGGAACTTAGTCTTAAATGAAATCGGTGGACCAAATCATGTTCATAACTATTGTGAAGCACCGATCATGGTTGATCGTCAGAAAGGAGAATTAGTTTACAATGTGTCGTACTTCTACATTGGACATTTCTCTAAATTCATTAAACCAGGTGCTAAGCGTGTGGCATTAAATCATAATGCTGGACCTCAAGTTCATGCGACTGCCTTTAAAAATGAAAATGGTGAAATAGTTGTTGTCGTACAAAATGAAGGGTGGATTGCAGAACTTTCATTAGTGGTGGATGGATTGGGTGCAAATATTACCTTACCGGATCATTCCATTACAACTTATATCTTGAAGTAAAATTTTGTTGAAATTTACTGCTTTGTTTTGACTGTATTTAAAACGAAAGGATACTGTCTTTCTTCGAAGTGGTTGAGTTGAATGGGTTTAGATGGTTTGCTTCTGCTTATCTGATTGTAAGGGATGAGAGGGGTAAAACTAAACATGTTGCTTCACACGCAAGTATCATAAAGTTTTTCGCACAGTGTTCGGGGATTAGGGAGTGACCTGATCTCGAACACTTTTTTATGTTAATTAGGTATATATAACATCTATTTTAGAGGATGAAATATTCACCAGGTTTTTATTTGTGTAGAGACATCGGCTTATTGAATTAAAGTGGTTACACTAAAAGATGGGCGTGATACTTGTATGGGACATGACAAAAAACGATGAGACTAGGTGGTTGGTTAAATCAAACCTATATGGATGAGAATCTTGAATAGGTTAATCTGCTTTTTGATGAGGCTATAACAACCGTTGAAAAATGGATAACTTAACGTAAAAGGTAGGATACAGGGTCTTTACTAGATAGTTTTAAGTGACGATGAGGATATGCTAAACGCTATGAGATCATACGTGTTGACTATAACGCGTTGGAACGACGTATAACAAAAGTGTCTATACAAATTAAAGTTATAGGGAAAAACACAAGAATTAAAGTGAGGGAAATAAAATGAACGTTGATAAAAAAGTAAGAGGTGTTAATTTAGGCGGTTGGTTAGTACTTGAGCGTTGGATGACACCTTCTTTATTTGAAGGATATAAAGCAGAAGATGAAACAAATTTTATGATTGAATTAGGTGATAAGGCCGAATCGTTGATGAAAAACCATTATGATACGTGGATTACAGAAGAAGATTTTAAATGGATCAAAGAAATAGGATTGAATACAGTTAGAATTCCAGTTGGGCATTGGATATTTGGAGATTGTCCGCCTTATGTGGGAGCGATTGAGTATTTAGACTGTGCAATGGATTTTGGGAAAAAATATGATTTAGGTGTCTTAATTGATTTTCATGCAGCACCGGGATCGCAAAATGGATTTGATAATGGTGGTATTTTAGGCGTGTTAAGCTGGCATAAATCAAAAGATAATATTGATAAATCAGTTGAGTTTATCGAGCGCCTAGCTAAGCGTTATGGGCAACATGAAGCCTTGTTCGGGATTCAATTGTTAAATGAACCACATTGGGAAATTCCGATGGATCTTTTACAAGATTTCCACCTGCGTGCCTATGAAGTTGCACGAAAATATATGAATCCAAATGCAAGCATTGTCATGCACG
>JBOFCV010000286.1:0-6355 GCA_051646305.1 Turicibacter sp. | reverse complement strand
ATTCAAAGCAATAACGAAATAATCTAGATATACCAAAATTTTCAAGACTAAACAAAGCAATCTGGGACCTATATACGAGCCGATAAATATACTAGATATTGTCAAGCATTCTATAAAGCTTAAACACCCTTTTATTTTGACATCCTATGTCGGTTAGCGGGAATGTTTTTACAATCTATGTCTTTAAAATATTTTAAATCTTATGTATGAATTAGGTAGCCTTATAGTCGTACTAATATTTTCAAATAACAAAATCAGTGAGCCTTATCTATCTAAACGAGCATAATTATTAGAAAGGAATGATTCTATGGATGAAACAAATTCTCGTACAGCTATCCCTCCTATTGCAGCTCCCCCATTTATGGGATCATCTGAATTTATTGATACCGATGAAAGTCAAAGTAACACAGAAAACACGAAAGAATCATCGGAAACATAAACTAACGGTTCTTCCCAGAATTTCGTTCCATTTATCTTAATGTTAAATCCCTACGAATTTTATGTTGTCGGTGTTGTTATTGCCGTTATCATTGCTATGCAGTTAAATCCCGCAGAACAAGATGGTGTCGGTACTTTTATTGAGCTCATTGGATTTAGTATCGGGGTCATTGCAACTCAGGGCTTATATCTTGAAGCGATAGAAGCTAAAAAGGAGGAAAAAAGGCTAGCAAAAGAAACTGAAGTATTAAAAAAAGAGGTTGAAGAATTGAAAAGAGCTGTTGCAACACTTCAACAAACAGCTAGTACACCTTAAAAAAAGCTTAAATCCAAGACAGATTTAAGCTTTTTTTATATTATCTAATACAAAAGCAATGGTTATCCCTAAAAACAGACTAGAAAGTGACATAAATCCCATTGAACCCACGCTTCCAGGAGGAACTAGCATATAAATAGACCCCGTTAGTAACCCTAAAATACCTGAATAAGTCAACAATGGAAAGTGAGCAAACAACTTCTCTACCATGCGACTAATAAGTACAAGCCCAACTAACGCACCAACTCCAAACGGAATCATCAGTAGAACATTGAACTCAACAACTGCATTCAGTACCGTTCCATATAAGCCAAGTAAAATTAACATGACCGCTCCACTCGCACCTGGAATTACCATCGTCCCAGCTCCCAAAACTCCACCAATAAATAATCTAAAAATATTTTGGATGTTTAGTGTTGTGAAAATCATATCTTGCTCCGTTTTTTGTACACTAGACATAAAGATAATCAACATAACCGTACAAATATATACCAATAGATTTGAAACTTTAAATTGTTTAAACTTTGCTGATTTTAAAATACTTGGAATGCCACCAATGATCAATCCGATGAAAAAAAAGTTTGTTGGTGATAAATAATGATCTAATAGAAACTGGATTAATGCACTAAATACAAAAATTCCAATGACAACACCCAGTCCAATCGGAAACAAAAACTTAAAATATTTTTTCATATCACTAAAATAATGCCCAATTGCTTCAATCAAATCATGATAAATACCAAATACAATGGCCAATGCTCCACCACTAACACCCGGAATAACAATCCCAACACCTAAAATAATTCCCTTTATGATACTCATGATAAACCCCATAATATTCTCCTTTCAAATTCTATTTAGATACGCCTGTGTTCCTTCTTAACACTTGGTCTCTAGCCCGTCTTCACATCATCTTATTTAATCATGCAATTATCACCACAAACTATGAATCACTTTTGGGGTCTAAATAGAATATGTAGGAAATGTCCATTTTATACCGCTTCTATATAAGCCTTCGTATGTTCTTTGGATTTTCAAAACTATTAGGGCGTCTCTATGTTAGACTGACTCATTTTGTTTTTTTAAATGTTAGCCATTCTATTTGAAAATAGAGATTTCAATTTAGTTTTAAACACTCATTTCATATTCAAATATTTTTAATAGCAAGGTATCCGATAGTCTGTATGTAAATTTTAAAAGTTCTAAAATTTACACAGGCTAACATATAAAGCTACTTAGATTTTAGTGATGCTTAATATCTTTGGGTGATATAGGTTGTAAAAGCATTCCTTTCAACCTACGCAGGATGTCTTAGTATTAGGGGATTTAGGCTTTATTTGATGCTAAAGATGTTCTAGTTTAATTACCCTATCGTATATAGGCCTATAGGTTAGTCGCATTAATTTTTTGATTTTTAAAAATTTTAATTCGTCTATAAAGCTACCAAAATTTTTAGATAAGATTAAACTTATTGGGCGCTAGATATTGTAAAAGAAGTTATCCCAGTTTTTGCAGGATACCTTCGTACTTCCTCTGTATCAAGCGAACTAAGGTTTTGTAAAAAACAAAAACTAAGTTCTTCTACAAAAGTATTTAAAGTTCTCGGCTTGCTACTTAAAAGATGAAATATTTCTTGCTTTGAATATAGGTAGTCATATAACATCTAGTTTTTTAATCGGCTCGTATATAGTAAGCAGTATTCAATTCTTCTAATATAAAATTTCCGTATCCAAGTTTCGCTTCAAGTAATTAGTTTTTAATTTCCATATTAGATACACCACACACATGGCAAGTGTTCCGCCAGCCGTATCAATTAAAACATCTGTAAAAAGACACGCACGCCCTGGCACAAAAGCTTGATGAATTTCATCCGTACATGCATATAAAAATACCACACCAAGTGGGATGATAAATTTCTTTCTATTTTTAATATCCTCACATAACACATTAAACCCAAGTAAATATAAGATAAAATATTCCGTAAAGTGCGCTCCTTTACGAATGATAGTTTCTAATTCAATTCCCAATATAGTACTTGGAATAAATGGGAGATAGCCTAATATAGTTTCTAGCATTCCACTTGTTTGTGAAGATACTTGGCCAGACTGTTGTGAAAATAAGAAGATGACGCACATCCACCCTAAGAACATTCCCCATTTTATCGTTCTTTTCATATTACACCTCATAAATTCCTATTTTAAAAGGGCCATACGGCCCTTTTAAAATGATTGATTAATTATAATTTAAAATTGTTTCCTTCATTGCATCCCATTTAAATGCATCACGAATTGCATCTTCAATTGTATACGCAGCTTCCCATTCTATTAAATTTTTAGCTCGTTCACAACTTGCAAACGCCCCTGCAACATCTCCAGGACGTGGTTCTGTTTCCGCTTTATTTACTTCAAGTTCAAGTACAGATTCAAAAATATTAACTAATTCTTTAACCGTTACTCCATTACCTGTTCCTAAATTAATAACTAAGTAAGGATTTTCAGGTTCAGCTGATTTTGCGAAAGCTTGATCGAAGTTTTCAATCGCTTTAACATGTGCCATTGCTAAATCCCAAACGTGAATATAATCGCGAATTCCTGATCCATCACGTGTTGGCCAGTTAACACCTGTAATATTGAAAATTGCATCTTCTTGGTTTGCTGCCTCTAATAATTTTGCTAATACATGTGATGGGAACTGAATATGAGCCCCTGAACGCATTTTAGGATCTGCACCGATTGGATTGAAATATCGAAGTGCAATTCCATGCATACCGTATGCATGACAGAAGTCTTGCAATACCATTTCCATCATATATTTTGTACGTGCATATGGACTTGATGGCTTTAAAGGTGCTTCTTCTGTCACTTTGAATCCTTCTACGACATCATATAATGAAGCTGACGAACTAAATACGATGTTTTTGCATCCGAATTCATTTAAATTTTTAAATAGTTCAAGTGATTTAGCTACATTTTCAGTGTAATATCCATGAGGATTTGTTACTGAATCAGGAACCACAATTAAAGCTGCAAAATGAATGCAATGTTTAATTTCGGGATGATCATTAAAGATTTGCTCTAAAATAGAGCGATCTGCGATATCACCTTTGTAAAAAATTTTACCTTCTGTATATTCTAAGCGTCCTGTTACTAATGAATCCAAAATCACGGGTGTATGTCCATGATCTTCTAATGCAGAAACAACTGTACGTCCGATGTATCCAGCTCCACCTGTTACTAATACTTTCATCACTATCATCCTTTCATTATGAGTGTTCTGACTCATAACTTAATTTTTAGTATTAACTACCCAAATTAGTTGTCTATTGGTACTTTTTGTATGATTCTTCAATAAAAATTTTATCATATTTTGATACGATTTTATAGAGCAGCACACCATTTACCTTTGTTTTTTTACTCTTTTTACATCAGTGGCGCAAAAATCATAAGTACTGAACGGATTAATTTAGATATAAACGGTACTTTTTGACACTCTTCTAGCGTAATCTGTTGGCAAACCTGTAAGGTCTGTATGTAATCTTCTTTTATTTGATTAACTGATTTTGTTTTATACAACCAAACGGCGTTTTCAAAGTGTAAATATAAACTACGGAAATCCAAATTAATAGTTCCAACAATTCCAATCTCATCATCACAAACAAAAGTTTTTGAATGAATAAATCCGGGTGTATATTCATAAATTTTAACTCCCGATTTTATTAATTCTTTATAGTATCCTCTTGTTACAATGTGAACATACCATTTATCTGCAATATGTGGCGTTACAATACGAACATCTACTCCACTTTTAGCCGCTAGACAAAGTGCTGTTACCAGTTCATTATCTACAATTAAATAAGGTGTATTAATATAAATATAATCTTTTGCTCGATTAATTAAGTTCAAATAAGCAAGCTCTCCCACAATTTCATCATCTAAAGGACTATCTCCATAAGGCAAGACATATCCATCATCTTCAAATGCTTGATCATGGTAAACATGTGGTTTGTATAAGTTATAATTATCCATTGTGTTTGTTGTGTAATTCCAATTTTGTAAAAACATAAGTGTCAGGTTCCAAACCGCATCTCCTTTTAAATACAGAGCTGCATCTTTCCAATGACCTAAATGTTTATTTTCATTAATATATTCATCACCTAAATTTATTCCACCTGTGAAACCAGTATGCCCATCTATAATTGTAATTTTTCTGTGGTCACGATTGTTGTATCGCATATTAAATACAGTTCCTATTGGATTAAACACGGCACACTTTATTCCCAGTTGTCTTATTTTTTCATCGTATCGATAAGGTAATTTATTTAAACATCCTACATCATCATACATCAGACGTACTTCCACACCTTCTTTAACTTTTTGTTCTAAAATCTCTAAGATGGGATCCCACATTTTACCTTCTTCAATAATAAAATACTCCATAAAAATGAAATGCTTAGCTTTCAACAATTCCTCTTTTAACCGTTCAAACTTCACCTCGCCAGGTGTAATATAGTCTGTCTTCGTATTTCGATGAAGAGGAAACATGGCGTAATCACTTAAATATCTCGCTTGATTTGCAACATTTTTATCAATTAATGTTAATTCATCAAGTAAAGGCTTATCATCATGCACATGTATTTTAGTTAATTGATAAGCATCCAACATTTTTTTCTCATCTTTTTTAGAAATTCGACGCGTTCCATAAAGGATATAAATCAGTCCACCAAATCCGGGGAAAAGTAGAATGACTAATAGCCAAACCATTTTATAGCTAGGATTTAACGATTTAGACATTAACCGAAGTGTTACCCCAAAACTTAGAATAACTAAAGCAATATAAACATAAATAAAATAACTCGATAATTTCCAAATTGCAAAAAAGAATAGTCCTAATTGAAAAACTAATATCAATCCAGTAATTAGCATGCGGCTTAATAAAAATTTAAGTACTTTCTTCATACTTCCGTTGCCTAAAATAGATAAAACCCTATTCAATGTGTAAAATATTTCCATTCACAAGGAATGGAGACTTTCGTTTGATACAACGAGCCTATGACAGAAATTCGGGTACA
The DNA here is from genome assembly GCA_051646305.1 of Turicibacter sp. Lineage (GTDB taxonomy): Bacteria > Bacillota_I > Bacilli_A > MOL361 > Turicibacteraceae > Turicibacter. The sequence goes on along the minus strand of JBOFCV010000286.1, from coordinate 533 downwards.
ACGAACCCTACCTATTAATTCTATCGGTTGGGTGATTAAAGGACTAATCCGTATCGACTTAAGTTCATTGCTACGTTAAGGTCACGATTAATTAAATCTCCCACGCTTCGCAATGATAAGTACGCTCTGATAATGGAAGTTCAACTTTTACTTTTACATTTTTGAGAATGGTAACCGTTTATCAACTTCCACAAATGAAATACTGTATTTATCACATTTACATTTCACTTGAAGTTTAAATTCGTACAGCCTTTGTTGTGCACTAGGTTTTGATAAATGCTTATTTTTCATCATTCCATCAATGTTTAAAGTTTCCATCGCGATACGAGATAGGTCTTTTCCCTATTCAGGTTCGTTATTTAATGAGTGTGATTACTTCTAATATTTTTAGGCATACGATGAAGTAATTTAATTTCACATTCGAGTTTTATACTATTATTCGTCTTCGCAAATCGGCAACGGTTTTCACCTCCTTGACATTCTTTTTTTATTTCATATTTGCGAGATACTTGTTTTTGAAGTCGTCTTAATTG
>JBOFCV010000278.1:0-7945 GCA_051646305.1 Turicibacter sp. | reverse complement strand
CACCTGAGAAGTTAAAAACAGTCCTCCGCATTCAAGTTAGTGAGTCAAAATAAAAATAAAGCCAATTTTAGTGAAGAAAACTAAAATTGGCTTTTTTTATGTGGACACCTAATTAATAGAAGTGTAATATAGTTAGTATACTAACTATAAGGTAGAGGTGAGAAAAGGTGAATGTGGGATATGGTGTGACACTTTGTTCGAAATTACTGCGCAATCAGTTAAATAAGGAACTAGAGCAAGAAGGGATAACAGCACAACAATTTGCTGTCTTAAAAGATATTGAACGGCATGAGTCAATAGAAGAATACACAACTTCAGTGTTAGTGGCTACTCGTCTTGATATGGATAAGCCAACTATCTCGGGTATTGTTAACCGATTAATTGAAAAGGAATTAATTTCTAAGTCAGCACATCCAAAAGATAAGCGAGCCCAAGTTCTAAAGCTAACTCACACATGTCATGATAAATTGTTAGGATTTGAACAAATAAGTGAATCAACAATTTCTAGTGCCATAGAAGGCTTGGATGAAGAACAAATAAACATGTTTAAAGTAGTACTAGAACGAATGATTTCAAATTTAAGAAATTAGATTTTAAAATGAAAAGTGAGAGTGATGTTTAGTGGCTAAAATTTTAGTAACGGGATCAACGGGGAATATAGGGCGTTATGTTGTAAGTGAGTTAGAGAAATATGATAAAGAAGTAAGAGCAGGGGTGTTTCATTTAGATGAAGGCTGTGAACGATTTAAAGATAGCTCTTGCCAGGTAGTAAAGTTTGATTTTTTGGATTCCTCGACATTTGAGAAGGCATTAGATGATGTGGAGGCAATTTTCTTAATGAGACCCCCAAAACTCGCAGACCCGAAAAAGGATATGTTACCATTCTTAACAGCAGCAAAAGCTAAGGGGGTTAAGAAAATTGTGTTTGTTTCTTTACTTGGCGTCGAAAAAAATCCAATTGTTCCTCATCGAAAGATTGAAGATATGGTAAGAGAATTAGGAATCCCATATGTTTTCTTACGTCCCAGTTTCTTTATGCAAAATTTGAATACGAACCATTTAGACGAAATTAGAGATAGGGATGAACTATTTATTCCGGTTGGAAAGTCAAAAACAAGTTTTATTGATACACGAGATATTGCATGCGTGGGGGCTAGGGTACTCACTGATTCGACCATTCAAAATCAATCATTCACCTTAACGGGAGATAAAGCGATTGATTATTATGAAATTGCTAACACAATGACTGAAGTGTTAGGGCGTAAGATAACCTATAAAAATCCCAGTTTGATTCAGTTTAGAGCAGACAGAATTAAAAGAGGAACTCCTAAAGAATTTGCAAATATCATGACAGTATTATATCTTATGACCAAAATGGGAACAGCTAAAGATGTGACAGAGGATTTAGAAAAGTTATTGGGACGAAAACCAATTAATTTTAAACAATATGTGATCGATCATCAACTAATTTGGAAAAAGTAGAGGGTGTATCTAACCTATTAAAAATAAAAATGGGCTATATCTTATTAGATATAGCCCATTTTTAAAAGGATGAAGTCCACATCGATAGCATGGCATTAGGAAAACAAAAAAATTAGTTTACAGAACAAAAAAAGCATTTAGGTATGACTAAACAGTGGAATTGATTAGAATGAAGAATTTTCTTATCAGGCTATCTTGTTTAAAATGATTCTAATAGTACTCCCAACATACTATGGGTTAATAGCAAGAATATGCCATCTTGATTTGATCTGCTTTAGAGACTAGATTTGTTAGATTTCAATTGTGTGATAAGAGGTATTTGCATTAAATCCTTTAGCATCTCATCATTAAAAAAATAAAAGTTAAAAAAATGATAGAGGAATAAAAATTCGACTTTAAGCACCGTGATCAACACATTTAAGTCGATTAAGTTATATCGTTATTTTTAGAAAATTTAAAAATATTTTTATTGTTTTATTAAAATCTAATTTTGAAAAATGGCCAGTTCACATGAGTGGAAATTTCTAAGGGATTACTATATAATTAAGTATAATAAGAAGTAATAACTATTATTAAAAAACACTCTAAATATTGTCAAGATAAATTTTTAAATATTTATGTGCTAAATTTGTCAAACTTATTTGGTTGAATTTTAATAAATTATCATGTACAATTTGTAAGTCGAAACTTAAGTTTTTTAAGCTCAATTTGTATAATTGTGGAAACTTAAGTTTCTTTGACTTTTAAAACCAATATTACGAACGACTATTTTAAACTAACTTATAGGGGATGATGAGATGCGTCATGTCATTAAACGAGACGGAAACAAAGTTGTATTTAACGAAGAAAAAATTTATCACGCGATATTAAAAGCAATGAAGTATGGAAGTGGAACAATTGATGAACGTCTAGCTCATAAAGTTGCCACAGAAATTAAAGATATTTTTGATAAGCTAGGAACAACACCTACTATTTTTCAAATTGAAACATATGTCTATTTAAAATTAATTGAAAACGGACATGAATTGACAGCTCGTGCTTATGAAGGGTATCGATCAATTCAATCATTTAAACGTGAAACAAATACAACAGATGATAGTATTTTAGGGTTAATTGAGTTAACGAATGAAGAAGTCATGAATGAAAACTCTAATAAAAATGCGTTAATGGCTTCAACGCAACGTGATTTAATCGCTGGAGAAGTTTCAAAGGATATTACACGTCGTAAATTACTTCCATCACGTATTGTTCAAGCACATGATGAAGGGGTCCTACATTTCCATGACATGGATTATTTCATGCAATCAATCTTTAACTGTTGTTTAATTAATATTTCAGATATGTTAGACAATGGAACGGTTATTAACAAGCGTATGATTGAAAGCCCTAAAAGCTTCCAAGTTGCATGTACAGTCTTAACGCAAATCATTGCCCAAGTTGCAAGTAGCCAGTATGGTGGCCAATCAGTAGATGTTAGACACTTAGGGAAATACTTACGAAAAAGTCGTCAAAAATATTATAATTTACTAAAAGATTCAATTGAAAATCCTGAAGAATTAGCAAAAGCAGTAGATGCTTTAACGAAAAAAGAATTGAATTCAGGCGTTCAAACAATCCAATACCAAATTAATACATTAATGACGACAAATGGACAATCTCCGTTTGTAACGTTATTCTTAAATATTGATCAAGAAGATGAGTATGCTGATGAAGTGGCTTTAATTGTTGAAGAAATTTTAAAACAACGTATTCAAGGTATTAAAAATGAAAAAGGAATTTACACAACACCGACGTTCCCTAAATTAATTTATGTGTTACATGAGCATAACAATTTAGAAGGTGGTAAATACGATTTCGTCACTGAAATTGCAGCTGAGTGTAGTGCTAAACGTTTATACCCTGATTATATTTCAGCAAAAGAAATGAAAAAGAATTATGAAGGAAATGTTTTCTCTCCAATGGGATGCCGAAGCTTCTTAGCACCTTGGAAAGATGAAAATGGAAATTATAAATTTGAAGGTCGTTTTAATCAAGGAGTTGTCAGTTTAAACTTACCTCAAATCGGAATTGTTGCTAAGGGTGACTTCGATAAGTTCTGGGAATTATTAGACAATCGTTTAGATTTATGTTTTGAGGCTTTAATGTGCCGTCATAATGCCTTAAAGGGAACAATCTCTGATGAGTCTCCAATTCACTGGCAACATGGTGCAATTGCTCGATTAAAACAAGGTGAAGTAATTGATCCATTATTAATGGATGGGTACTCAACTATCTCACTTGGATATATCGGACTTTATGAAGTTACAAAGTTAATGACGGGTGAGTCTCAGGTTCAACCAGCCGGAGAAGCGTTCGCTCTAAAACTGATGAACAAATTAAAGGAAACAACTAATGTGTGGAAAGAACAAACGAATTTAGGCTTTGGATTATACGGGTCTCCTGCTGAATCGTTATGCTACCGTTTCGCTAAAATCGATAAAGTCAAATTCGGAGATGTTTTAGATGTGACGGATAAGGGATACTATACGAATAGTTATCATGTGGATGTTCGTGAAGAAATCGATGCGTTCTCTAAATTAATGTTTGAAGCACAATTCCAACCAGTATCAAGTGGGGGATGTATTTCGTATATTGAAATTCCGAATATGAACCATAATCTTGAGGCGTTAAAGCAGTTAATTACGTTTATTTATCATAATATGCAATACGCTGAGTTCAACACGAAATCAGATTGCTGCCATATTTGTGAATATGAAGGTGAAATTTTAGTGAACGATGACCTAGAATGGGAATGTCCGAATTGTGGAAATAAAGATCAAGCTAAAATGAATGTTATTCGCCGAACATGTGGTTATTTAGGTGATAACTACTGGAATAAAGGAAAAACAGCTGAAATAAAAAGCCGAGTATTACATTTGTAGTATAAAAGGGTGAAATGACCGTTTAACTCTCGTAACAAGTGAAGGGAAACCGAAAGGGTGGGGTATTCCCTGTAGAGTTTACCGAACTTTTCTAGAGATTTTGGCATTGAATCTGGATTTAAAATAAAAAAAGTTGCTCTCAATTGTGGATAAAACCATGATTGAGGGCAATTTTTTTGTTTACTTTAAATATAATGTATTAAAGGCTTTAGGAGTCGTAGGTTTGGAGGGGGTTCATATTGAAGTTAAAACATTTGTAGATGAATCAGGTACGATGTCTAAAGTAATTGATGAGGAACATAAATATTTTATTATCGCTTTAATTCATGCTGATGATTATGAGCGATTATATAAAATATTTACACGTGCTAGATTAAAGATATTAACACCTGAATTAAAAGTGATATTAAAAGAGACAAAAGAGATTAAAGCAACGCAGCTTTTTGAGAGACAAAAGCAAAAAATATATGAGGATATGGTCAGGTTAAGTCATGATTTTGAAATTGGAATCATTGTTGTAGATACGACAGAACTTCCAGCGAGATTACGAGAAAATAAAGCACGATGTTTTAACTATGTATTAAGAAAATACTTTGAAAAATACCCAGAGTTAACTAATTTTAATAATCCAAATTTGCAAGTCTCACTTGTGATCGATAATCAGAATATCGCAAGAAAAGGAATATATACCTTACAGGAGTATTTGAATACAGAGCTTTATATAAATAAGTTATACGAACAAGAATTTAAAGTTTCTTATCGAGATTCGAAAAGTGATAATTTAATACAGTTTGCTGATTATGTGTGTAACACGGTTCTAAGAGATTTAAATGGAAATATTGATGCAAGCTTTAATCTTAAAATATTGGAAGAAAGAATTGTTAAAAATAAATTTTACTTTTATCCTGAAAAGCCTATCACAGAAGTGACGTAAAGCATATTATATAAGGATGATGCCAGTGTAAGTCCTAAAATCAATATATAATAAAATAGATAAAGGCAGGGCAAAAAAATAGAAAATGCACGTACCTGTTATTAAAGAGCAGGTATGTGTTTTCAAAATTAGTGATGGTTTTTTGTGAGTTTATTTTAAACTAAATGAGATGAAATAATTTAAAAATTTGATACTAGAGTAGTCATTATTTTAGGTATCCAGCATATAGTGTAATGTAGTCACCCAATAAAAACTAAAAAGGCGCTATAGCCAAGTGGTAAGGCAAAAGTCTGCAACACTTTCATCATCGGTTCAAATCCGATTGGCGCCTCCAAAAAATTAAAGATATTTTTGGACCCTTAGCTCAGCTGGTCAGAGCTATCGGCTCATAACCGATCGGTCGTAGGTTCGAATCCTACAGGGTCCACCAACTAAGATATCAAAACTTGCGGGTATAGTTTAATGGTAGAATTTCAGCCAACAAACCTACAATGAGGGTTCGATTTTTATTATCCGGTCCATCATAAAAAAGTAAATAAAACATCGCGGGGTAGAGCAGTTGGTAGCTCGTCGGGCTCATAACCCGAAGGTCGTAGGTTCAAATCCTTCCCCCGCAACCAATTAAAGAAGCGGGCGTAGTTTAACGGTAAAATATGTCCTTGCCAAGGATAAGTTGGGGGTTCGATTCCCCTCGCCCGCTCCAAATAATATTATAGGATTGCATCAGAATCATAACTTCAAGTTGTTTTCATACAACCTGAAATATTAAAAAGTAAAAATAGACAGTTGAATCGTAATTAGTAGGTTGCGGATTCAAGTTACAGTTTTTTTGCATATTTATGCTCCTGTAGCTCAGTTGGTAGAGCACTTGACTGTTAATCAAGTGGTCCTAGGTTCGAGTCCTAGTAGGGGCGCCAAAATGCGATCGTGGCGAAATGGTAGACGCGCTAGCTTGAGGGGCTAGTGGGAGTTATCCCGTGGAGGTTCGAGTCCTCTCGGTCGCACCAATGAAATTTTAATAGTGTCGGGACGTGGCTCAGCTTGGTAGAGCATCTGGTTTGGGACCAGAGGGTCGCAGGTTCGAATCCTGTCGTCCCGACCATTTTATTAATGAAATAGGGGGCTTAGCTCAGTTGGGAGAGCATCTGCCTTGCAAGCAGAGGGTCGGGAGTTCAAGTCTCCTAGTCTCCACCATGAAGTTTAAATCATTAAGAGCGGGCGTAGTTTAATGGTAAAATATGTCCTTGCCAAGGATAAGTTGGGGGTTCGATTCCCCTCGCCCGCTCCAAAAAATAGGTTTTATGAGATTTATAAAAAGAATATTAGGCGCTATAGCCAAGTGGTAAGGCAAAAGTCTGCAACACTTTCATCATCGGTTCAAATCCGATTGGCGCCTCCAAAATTGAATAATTAGTTAGCTGGAGATAAATCATCTGCAGTTTTTTTATATTTTATTAATCATATCAGAAATTATAGAAAAAAACTTACCGAAGCCAAAACTAATTAGTTAATCGATTAGTCTTTAGGACAATTTTTTTTCAAAATTATAGTCCAAAAACTAAAAAAAATTATGATTTATGGTCTAAAACGAATGATTGTGAAAACATTTACAAATATGAACTAAAAAACTTCAAAAAAATTCAAAAAACGACAAAAAAGAGTACGAAAATATAAAAATCTATGGTATACTAATAAAGTCTTGAAGAACAAGACACTACCCTAATTTAATTGATTATAGAGTACCCCCCAAATATACTCTATATCATATTCTCTCTTTTCATCCCAATATAAACATCCCCTGTTTAGGAGGCTCCTTTAGAGCCTCCCTTTTAATTTTCACCAACTTAAAAATAGTCTAAATCGTTTTTTACAAGTGAGTTTTTAAAAAAGGATTTAGACTGTTTTTAAATGTATTTCATGATATAATTAGAGCATCTTTTTTTAACAATAAAGGGTGATAATATGAACTATGCACAGATGAGAAAGTACGATATTTCCAATGGAACAGGGATTCGCGCCTCTTTATTTGTATCGGGGTGCGTGCACAATTGCCCGGCCTGTTTTAATCAAGAATATCAAAACTTCAAATACGGTAAAAAGTGGACACAAGTTGCCGAAGACGAGTTTATGAGCTATTTAAAAGATCCCAATGTCCACGGCGTAACTATTTTAGGTGGCGAGCCAATGGATCAAACAAAAGACGATGATTTGTTGTTATTGGTAAGTAAAATAAAAGCAACTACAAATCAGACTATTTGGATTTATTCAGGTTATACGTACGAACAAATATTAGCTGATCCCAAGAAATTTGAAATTTTAAAACACTGTGACGTTTTAGTAGACGGTAAATTTGTTGAAGCATTAAAAGATTTAAAACTAAAATTTAGAGGCAGCTCAAATCAACGAATTATCGATGTACAAGCTTCGCTTAATTCGAAAGAAATTTGTTTAGTAGAACAATATAAATAAGAGGTGTTAATATGAATTCAAACACATTATATTTTGCAAAAGTAAAACCAAACGCTATTATTCCTAACAAAAGAGAAGAAGATGGCGCATTTGATATTTACGCATGCTTTGATGAAGACTATCTAATCATTGCACCCCA
>JBOFCV010000269.1:0-1872 GCA_051646305.1 Turicibacter sp. | reverse complement strand
TTTGTTACGGCATAAACATACCGTTCAATCATTTCATTGTTTTTCATTATTTTTCTTCCCCCTCTTTTATGATGGTTTCAAAGTTTTTAATCATGCTCTCAAGTTCTTTACATAATTCCTTGAACACAGCTTCACCTGTCTCTGTTAAGGCATAATATTTTCTGGGTTTTGAACTATTGGTTTCCCATTCGCTTTTTAATAATTCTTGTTTTTCTAAGCGACGTAACAAGGGATATAGTGTATTCCCCTCTATTTTTATTCCTCTATTTTCAAGCTTTTGCAACAGTGAATACCCATACTCTGGTTCCTTTAGTTGACTTAAAACATTTATCACTAAAGTCCCCCGTCTTAATTCCAACATTAAACCACTCATTATTTCATCTATTCTCATCAACCGTACCACCCCACTTTTAGAATATTTAGTTTAGCTGTGTTCACTTGTTATTTCTTTGTCAGCAAATGATACATTACTTCTTCGAACGCTTTGATTTAAATTTTCTTATTTTGTTGGCTCATCCGTACAACTCTTTGCAGACTAACAAATTCTTTAGAAGCTTTGTCAAACTATCGTTTATCTAAAAATAACTTCTAATCTATATAGAAACAGATAAATAATATACAAATACCTAGCAACTTTTAAATGGTGAATGCCTTTCTATTCACAAAGTAATTGATATTTGATTATATTTGTTGCAAGTCTTGAACTTAAAATACTTTGATAGTAAGACATCTTATAGTCCTACTAAAATTTTAAAAACCAAAATTAGTAGGGCTTACATAGAAGTACTTAGTTTTGTTTTTTTACAAAACTTTAGTACGCGTTGATACAGAGGAGATACGACGATATCCTATAGTCTAGTTAGAAGTTTTACCGATGTATAAAACTTATCTAGACTTATATATTATAGTGTGTGGCACACAGTATTGTGACAAATAAAATAATATTAATTTCAAAACAGTGTACTTTTTATATCAAATGGAGTCTAGATGTCCTTTTTTCGCCTAGAATAACCAATTTTCACCCCCTAATGTCGAATTTTATCTTCTTATATCCCACGAAAAATTCCATTGAATTTGGGTATGATGACAGTTTTAAAAGAGGCGTATCCTCCTGAATATGTCACGCTCTACTCAACCACTATATTTTAATGGTTGTTTTATAGTTAAGAACGATCACCTCGCTACACGAATCTATAGTCGAAAAAAACGCAAATAACTCATAAAAGTCATTTGCGTTTTTTAAATTTAGTTATTAATCCACTGATTTCAGCGATTCAACCATTTCAATATTTTTAAGCTTGTAGTACATCGCAACGTTTACTAACACTGAGAAGAAGATTGTCAGTACACCAGAATAAACAAAGCTTAACGGATCTAGATTACGACCAAACATCATCATATCCATCTCAACCGTTAACATAATAAATCGATGTAACAAGATACCAAGCCCTAAACCAACACCCGTCCCAATAACAGTTAAAATCATATTTTCACGGTAAATATAAGCCGATACCTCTTTATCATAGAACCCTAAAACTTTAATCGTCGCAATCTCACGCATACGCTCAGAGATATTAACATTCGTTAAATTATATAGCACAACAAAGGCTAAAGCCCCTGCCGAAACAATCATTAATAATACCACATAATTTAAACTTTCAACCGTATCATCAAAACTACTTCTAAGTGTTGAATTCCAATTTAATCCACTAATTCCCTCAACATCAATCAAATCTTTTGTCACAACACCTTCTAATTCAATATTCTTATCCGCCATAATCGTTAACATATTTTCAAAAACAACATCACTAGCAAAAATTGTTTCATAATACGGTTTAGACATATACACGTAATGGAATAAGTAGTTCTCAG
>JBOFCV010000236.1:0-15375 GCA_051646305.1 Turicibacter sp. | reverse complement strand
GGAAAATCGCCGATGGGACTTGCACCTGGTATTGGATTAAATGCCTTCTTTACGTTTAGCGTGTGTCTAGGGATGGGAATTTCTTGGGAAGTCGCACTTGCTGGTGTATTCGTCTCGGGAATCATCTTCTTATTATTATCATTAACAGGGCTTCGTGAAAAAATAATCAATGCGATTCCTAATGTCTTAAAGCATGCGGTAACAGGTGGAATTGGTTTATTTATTGCCTTCATCGGATTACAAAAAGCAGGGATTGTGGTAGGAGACTCGGCAACCCTTGTAGCTCTTGGAAATCTAGCTGACCCAAATGTTTTACTTTCTATTTTTGGATTATTTGCGATTGGTGTGTTAATGGTTAAACGTGTGAACATTGCAATCTTCGTCGGAATGGCTTTAACGGTCATTGTCGGAATGGTTTCAGGTCTTATCGATCTTCCAACGGCCATTATCTCAATGCCGCCAAGCATCGCCCCAACATTTGGAGTTGCACTAAAACATTTACCTGAAGTTTTCACCCCTCAAATGATGATGGTTGTCTTTACGTTTTTATTTATGGACTTCTTCGATACAGCCGGAACAATTGTAGCTGTTGGCCAAAAAACAGGGTTAATTAAAGAAGATGGAACGGTCGAAGGATCATCTCGTGCGTTACTTGCCGATTCTTTAGCAACGGTTATTGGTTCAGTTTTAGGAACAACAAATACAACATCATATATCGAATCACTATCCGGTATTTCGGTTGGGGCCCGTACAGGATTTGCGAGTGTGGTAACGGGAGTCTTATTCTTAATTGCACTATTATTCTCACCTTTACTAAGTGTCATCACTGCAAGTGTCACGGCACCCGCTTTAATCCTTGTAGGGGTTCTAATGTGTTCGTCTTTAGTTGAAATTGATTGGAACACGCCTGAAATCGCAATTCCCGCTTTCTTGACGATTATTATGATGCCACTCTCTTATAGCATCGCAGAAGGGATTGCATTTGGATTTATTTCTTACGTGGTTATGACGTTATTTGCAGGCAAAGAAAAACGTCAATCAATCCATCCCATCATGTTTATATTAGCCATTCTATTCACGTTCTACTTTATTTCTTTTAAATAAATAGCAAAAGGTAGTGTCTCTTCGGACACTACCTTTTTATTATACCTATAAACCAGTGCACCCTCTTTGGCATTTAAAATCAAGCTTTTTGATTCGTCATTTTTTAACTAGATATACTAAAAATTACCTTCACATCCCGTTCTGTAATAGCCACCGTATCCATAGTACGGACGATTATAACCATATCCCCAATACGGATTATATCCACCATATCCCATGAATGGATAACCATATCCCATTCCATACCCACCAAATCCACCATATCCTAGTCCACCAAATGGCACACCAAAAACAAATCGAGAATCTGAACCTGCATCTCGCATCATAGGCGCCATAGGTCCTACTATTCCGTATGGCATTTGTTGCATCCCACATGTCCCCATTTTAGGATAGGTGTAGTTCATTTCATGTACGGTTTGATTAATCATGACCAGATACTCTTGCATACTTTTATTAAGTTCACATGTATCTGTCACTTTAACCCCATCATTTGGTTTCGTTGGTTTTTCTTCAAATCCAGGAAATGGTTTTAAAGGAATTGGGATAACCTCTTCTTGTTGGGGCTTTGTTTCAACCGGCACTTGCGTTACAGTTTGAACCGGAATTGGCACTACAGGTTGAACTGAGGGTTGTGGCTTTTGTTCGGGTTTAGCTTCCACCTGAGGCTGTACTGCTGCTGGTTCTAAGTTGGGATAATATTTTTGAATGTGTTGATCAACGGTTGGTTCTTCTTTCCGTTGTTGTGATGGAACTTTTACTTTCAATCCAGGAACTAAACCCGTTAAATGATTGATATGTGTATTCATCCCAATTAAATCTTGTACACTCACACCATATTTATTCGCGATTGTTTGAAATGAGTCATTTCTTTGTACAATGTGTATCTTCATTACGCTATCACCTCTCCATAAAATCTCTCCTTACAATATATGATGTTATTTTATTTTTTATGACCTTCATCCTCTTAAGCTCGACATTATATAAAAAAATTATCATATCTAGTCAAAATTAATTGTTACTTTTGTACAAAAAACAAAGAAGTAAGCTATTCCTTTTACGAATGCGTCGTGAACGCCCCGTACTTTTTGTGCGGGGGAATTCAAATGCGTTAGTTCATTGTTTAATGCATTCATCATCTCCCTACGCTTTTCTTAGAGGACAGAGTCTTCCGCTAAGAAAAATAAATCCATTATATTCTTTTCGTAGTTAATTAAACATTAATTAATACCCATTCCTTTTATACTAACAAAATAAATGGGGTATTGAGAAGATGCGGCAACAACCCTTTGATACAAAAGGCTCTGTTAGACTTTATTATTGTTAGGCAATGATTCAAATTAAATGATACTGCTTAAATTTAGTAAAAGGATGGGGCGGATTCAACTTTCTAAATGATTTCAAATCTAAAATATTTAAACGGATGACGATTACTTTGGCTTTATGACAGTAGGAAAACAACAATAAAAGTTAACAGATCTATGCAAAAAAGGTGCGATCATTAGATCGCACCTTTTAAGAGTCTGATTAGTCTTTGAATTCGAATGTGAAGTTGACGATACGTACTGTATCTCCATCTTGTACCCCGATATCACGTAATCCTTGATCAACACCGATTTGACGAAGTTGACGTGAGAATCGCATAACAGAAGCTTCACGGTTGAAGTCAGTCATACGTAATAATTTCTCAACTTCTTGTCCAGTAACAACATAGATACCATCATCATCCATATTGATTTGGAATTTAGCTTCTTCAGGTGTAAATTTATACATTACTTTTTGTTCCACATCATCCTCATCATATAATGGGAATGCTGGTGTAACTTCTAATGCATCTGCTGTTTTGTACAATAGTTCATCGATCCCTTGGCGAGTCGCTGCTGACATTTCAACAATAATTGCATCTTCTCCCACTTTTTCACGGAAGATTTTTAAATTTTCTACTGATTCAGGTAAGTCCATTTTATTTGCAACGATGATTTGTGGACGTTCTAATAATTTGTATCGGTATTCACCTAACTCTTTATTAATTGTTACATAATCTTCGTAAGGATCACGACCTTCAAGACCTGACATATCAATAACATGTAAAATAACACGTGTACGTTCAATATGACGTAAGAATTGATGTCCTAAACCTGCTCCACTTGCTGCTCCTTCGATTAAACCTGGTAAGTCAGCCATTACAAATGAACGGCCATCTGGAACACCTACTACACCTAAGTTTGGCACTAGCGTCGTAAAGTGGTAAGCAGCAATTTTTGGTTTACATGCTGAGACAACCGAGATTAATGTTGATTTACCCACACTTGGATAACCTACTAATCCAACGTCTGCTAATACTTTTAATTCAACGCGAATTTCACGTCGTTGTCCTGGCTCACCATTTTCAGCAAGTTCAGGTGCTGTGTTACGAGGTGTTGCGAAGTGAGTATTTCCACGTCCACCACGTCCACCTTTTGCAATTGTTGCTTTTTGACCCGGTTCAGTCATATCAGCAAGAATTAAATTTGTTTCCGCATCATATACAATTGTTCCAACTGGCACTTTTACCATTAAATTTGGAGATGTTTTACCATGACATGATTTTCCCATCCCATTTTCACCTGGTTCAGCTTGTAAAACACGATTATAACGAAGGTCGAGTAACGTTGATAGCCCTTCATCCGCGAAGAAGACAATACTTCCACCGTTTCCACCGTCTCCTCCTGCTGGCCCACCATTCGCGATATATTTCTCGCGACGAAAGGCAACGACACCATTTCCACCGTCTCCGGCAATGACTTTAAGTTTGACTTGATCTATAAACAAGGTTAATCCCTCAATTCTATCTCATGAAGTTTAAAAATTAACTCTACTAGTTTTGATCGTTGGTCTTATTTACCTTATGCTCAAATGCTACCTACTTATTCCGTGCTGTAGATAGTTTGAATTTTATAAAGGTATTAACTCCTGCGATCAGATTTAAATAGTACAGTTTAAATTCTTTCATGATGTTAAAAGTTTTCTCTTATAGTATCATAAGAATTTGAGTTTCTCATACAAAATTAATTATAAAAATAAACCCCTAATCAAACGATTAGGGGTATTATTCATTATTACTCAGCTACTGGATAACAAGAAGCTTGTTTTTTATCGCGTCCTAGACGTTCGAACTTAATGATTCCATCGATTTTAGTAAATAAAGTGTGATCCACACCGATACCTACGTTTGTTCCTGGATAAATTTTAGTTCCGCGTTGACGGTAGATGATTGATCCTGCAGTTGCAAATTGACCATCAGATAATTTAGCACCTAAGCGTTTAGATTGAGAGTCACGACCATTTCTAGTAGACCCTACCCCTTTTTTAGATGCGAAAAATTGTAAGTTTAATTTTAACATGATTCCACCTCCTATTTATTTTCTATAACCGTTATATATTTAAAGTTATCTTCTTCAATCGTGTTTAAAGAAGTAATCATTCCCTCTACAAGAGCTTGCGCTACAATAGTAGTTGGGACATTTTCCACTAATAAATAACCGTCTTCCATCTTAATTGTAAGTTCTGACTCATCTAAGTTGATGATGGAATTAGTTAAACCGAACGTCACAGCGCTTACCGCAGCACAGACTAAGTCTTCACCGGGTTCACCTGCAAAAGCATGGCCACTGATCTCATACGATTCAATTTTTTGATTTTTATAGTAAAAATTAGCAGTAATCATCGTTTAATTAAGCGTTGATTGCTTTGATAACAACTTTAGTGTATGGTTGACGGTGACCTTGTTTCTTTTTGTAACCTTTTTTTGGTTTGTATTTGAACACGATAATTTTTTCACCTTTACCATGTTTTTCAACCTCAGCAGTTACAGTTGCACCTGCTACTAATGGAGCACCCACTTTTGCGTTTTCTCCACCAACGAATAATACTTCGTCGAACGTTACAACTTCACCTTGAGCAGCTTCTAATTTTTCAATGTAGATAGCTTGACCAACTTCAACTTTTAATTGTTTACCACCAGTTTTAATAATTGCGTACATTTCCTTGCACCTCCTTAAATTTTAACTCAGACTCGCCATTTAAGGTATATGTTAGACATATTTAGACCCTATCCGAGCGGTTGTAGTACCCTAAGGTGCTAACAACATGAATGATTATATCATTGACTCATGTGTTCGTCAACGTTTTATCCGTGGATATGTCTTCCTTTTTTAAAATTTATCATATTTATTGACCTAAACACAGATAAACGTCAACTTCCCATGAAGGACTACAAAGTTAGTATGGTCAACTTTTACTTAAGAAAAACAATTGTCTTCACTTTGTTTACTGGGAATTATGTTCTCTGTCTGTTTTATCTTAATAAGAAGTTTAAAAAAAATCTTATTCGCGGTTAGGCACATAAGATTTTTTGAATTACACTAATATCTATTGGTTTTAAAATAATATCATCCATTTGGGCGGCTTTAAATTTTGGGTCTTCTTTTGTTAAATCATAAGCTGTTAAGGCAATGATTTTACCATCATATCCTAAGTTACGTAGATATTCAGAAGTTTCATAGCCATCCATCTGTGGCATACAAATATCCATAACAATAATGTCGTAATCAGGATGATTTTTAATTTCTTGAATCGCTCCTTGCCCACTGTCAATCGTCTTTACATTTCTTATTTCCATGATTTCAAATAAATCTTCCATGAGCATTAAATTAATCTCATTATCATCAACTACTAATATAGATAAATTATTTTGATTGTTTGTCACTCTATTTCCTCCAAGCTACGGTTCGTTAGCTATTTTATTGTATTAATATTTCCTTTTATCGTCAATAAGTGATAAAAAATTATCTCCATATTTTACGTCTAGCAACTGGGTTTCATTATATAGTCGATTATTTATTAAAAAGCCATTTTGATATCCTTTATATAAAAACCTCTCCCAATAATGATTACTAAGAATCGTTGTTTTCATTGATAGTCCTGGATTGTTGTACATTTTCTTCTGTAGAACAAACCGTTGAAATAAGTAAGGAATCTGCCTGTTAAAACGAATCGTAGAAATGGAAATATAAGTAATTATAATGAAGTATTGTCGAAAATCGTAATAAATTGTAACGACATAAATGACACCTAATAATATAAAGGATATCCATTTATTAAAACTTAATACATATTTATATGGAAAAAATAGAGACAACAAGCTAATCATGATCCTATTTCCATCTAATGGTGGTAAAGGTAACAGATTAAAAGTAATCACAAATAATTGTGCCTGAATATATAAAGATTGGATTCTTAAATTTTGGATATCTAAAAACCGTGTTGGAATACTTAGAATCACTAACAGAAAGAGAATATTAAATAAGATTCCACCGAAACTGACTAAAATATCTTCCCTATTTGATTTATTCAGTTCTCCTTCAAATGTCATAACGCCACCGTATCCAAATATTTTTATATCTTTTAACTTCCACTTAAAAATAGAGGCCATCACCAGATGACCACACTCATGTATAGCAATCGTTATAAAAAAGATGATCCACTCGGTATAGTACCCACTATATATGGCTAGCAATGACATTCCATAAAAAGAAAAGTCAAACTTTAGTTTCTCTGAAATCATCTTTGCCCCTTCCCTCTCAATCGATTATTGGCCAAATTGGCCTAATTTCTCTAACTGCTCTAACTTCGTAAGAAGATTGTCTAAATCAACATATTCGCCATCTTTTTCTAATGCTAAGTAGTAATATGCCATACTTTCCCCTTCAAGTTGAGTTCCCACGCCTAAAGGCTGGTTAACCGTAATATGTTCATATAAACTCACTTTAGGATTTTCTAAGAATCCAACAGTTAATACTGAATCATCAGCCAAGCTAATTTTTATATTATTTAAGATATCATCATTTATATCTTTTGATTGAACAATTCCAGGTACTAAACTTAAAACAGGTTCCCCTACTTCAACTTGAATAATAACGCCATTTAAGTAATCTCTTAGAACCACATTATTTCTAATAGAATCGACCGTATTCATAACGGCAGTCGTTGCTTCTTCATCTAATTCTTGAGTTCCAAATACAGGGAGTGTTGAATTTATATCTAATGGAAAAACGCCTTCTCCAAATAGTGAGTTGTAATAATCATTTATTTTGCCATATGGAAAAGTACTCAAGAACGAACTTTTTAAATTTTCATACATTTTGCCTTCTTGTAATTGTAATTTATCCGTCACTAAAACACCCATCATGACACATGCTGCGATCAGTGCTTGAATCATAAAACGATAAGCAACGGGATTAGGAATTTGTGTCATTTGACTATTCTTTCTAGAGCCTTGATTATTACCTCTTGTAGGACGATACCCATTATTCCCTGAGCGATAAGGGCGCTTATTTCTATTTTCTGCCACGTATATACCTCCTTCAATTCTTTATTAATCTGATGGTTATTCCATTCAATCATATGAAGGAGTATCCAAAAT
The DNA here is from genome assembly GCA_051646305.1 of Turicibacter sp. Lineage (GTDB taxonomy): Bacteria > Bacillota_I > Bacilli_A > MOL361 > Turicibacteraceae > Turicibacter. Next base: position 7,811 of record JBOFCV010000236.1, on the reverse strand, counting down.
TAGAACATCAAATGTGACAACCTGGAGGATAAGCTAACCCGTGACTAGAGCTAAACAAACTACCTCTTATCTAGTTTAGGATGCAAAGGTTTACTTTAACATACAGTGATTCAATGAGGTTAGTAAATCGTTTAAACATCTATTCAAGATTCTGATAGTTTGAATAAAGTCGAAAGATAAATAATAGGAATTGGTGTTTGTTTAATTTCAAATCAAACCCTTTTATGCGGTATAAAAAAACTTGAGCAAAATGTTAACTTCGCTCAAGTTTGTGCACATATTTTTTAAATTGGATCTTTAGTATTGGATAGGTGATGAAGAATAATCCCGCATTAAATAAAACAGTTGGGATTAAAATAGAACCTAAGAAACTTGATAATGGCATATTAGTTACTTTCATGGTATCTACAACAAAATAAACAAGCCATTCTTCACTTATGATAGCAATTGTTAAAAGAGCTAGCATCGAGAAGATATTCACTGGCATCGTCTGCGATAACAAGCGTTGAATGATAAATGTTAATGTCGGGAAAATAAACGTGTATAGCCCGAATAAATCAGCATAACTCACATCGTATAACATCCCAAAAATGAAAGCTAACCAGATGACTTTACGATCTTTATCAAAAAAGATAAACATGATCAGACAAGATAAAAAGACATCAGGAATTGCGATATAGTGAGAAAAAATAGGTTGAATTGGCAGGAAATTAACTAATAAATTATCCATGACAAAGCATGTCACAAAGACAAGAATCAATCTAATCATGTGTTGGCTTCACCGCCTCGCGTTCTACAATAATCACGTAATCCATATTATTGTAATTCTTCTCACCTTTTAAATATAACGTTTGAGTCAATCCATCCGTACTCACTTCAATACGGTCCACATACCCAATTAATAAAGCCTTTGGATAAACGCCACCTAACCCACTCGTTATAACAGCATCTCCCTCTAACACTTCAACATCTTTTGAAACTTGCGTCATCACAAGTTCATCACTTTTATAATCATACCCTTCAACTGTCCCAATAGAATTTTCTTTCCCATCAATTAATGCAGATACTTTGCTTCCGAAATCTTGATTTTTAATTAATTTCACTTTAGCCGACACTTCATTGACAGTAATCACTTTACCAATTAAAAATCCCTCTTTAGACAGAACTGCCATGTCTTGTTTAATGCCTTGTGAAGATCCTTTATTAATGACAATATAATCATGCCATTGGTCGACATTTCGCATAACCGTCGTCGCACTCGTCGTTTGATAACCCGTTAGCGATTTGCCGGTATCAAGCATTTCTTCTAACGATTTAATTTGTTCCTCCAATTGATTCGCATACACATTAAGTGATTCATAATTATACATCTCTTGCTTTAACACTTTATTTTCTTCATATGTATGAAATAAATCATAAACATTTGTCAATAAGCGTTTGGCACCTGTTACGATTCCTGTATACCCACCTTGAACGACAGATACCCCATCTTTAACAATACGTTCTGGAATTGGATTCAATGTTTCCTGATTCATTGTATAACCAATCGTAATCAATGACATAAACACAAAAATAATGATTCCAAACACTTTTAAATGGTTAACACCCTTCATCCAACCACATCCTAAACCTAAACTTTTCTATAACATTCCTAATTATATATAATATTATGTAAAAAAGAAACTTACTTCCTCGTTTTTTCACATAAACTACTTATTTTAGTGTTTCATTCGTTAGTATTCACATTATTTATTAAGTTATGTCATTGTCTTAGCTTTTACTCCACCACTTCCTAACTAGATTTCTTCTCTGGTCTATTCAAATCACCGATACAAATCCTTATGCTCCCAATAAATCCATCCTTTAGCTAAAGAAGTGATGTCCCCTAAGTTAATATATCAGATTTATCTCCGCCCAAAATTATAAGCTCTATTATTTAGTCAATCGTTTGGATAAAACTAAAACTTATCCATATACTATCTTTATTATAATTCAAAGGGGCTTTTTCATGTTTGAAGAATTAATGAATCAATTTTTACCTATCATTATTCACATCTTAGAATTCATGGGTGTCATCATTATTGGCATTGGTGCGTTTCGGGCCTTTTATCATTATATTAAAACATTGATTTTTAAAGATCATTATCCAGTTAAACATCAATTCGCTTCTTCTATGGCTATGGCACTTGAATTCAAATTATCGGCTGAAATTTTAAAAACCGTCTTAATTAGAAGTTTAGATGAGCTTGTTATTTTAGGTGCAATTTTTTTACTTCGTGTCTTAATGACCCTCGTCATCAATTGGGAAATCAAACAAGATAGTGCGCCAAAAGAAAATCAAAATTCTTCTAAAAAAAGTGTGTCATAAACTAGCGATAAAATGACTAAAAAGCAGATTATTAACAACCTGCTTTTTAGTCATTTAACTGATTCAACTACAACAGAATTTCTTTAAGTGCTTGAATAGCTTCCAAAGCATCGATTCCTTGTGCAACTAAATCAATTGTTGCACCTGATTGAATCCCTAGTGACATAACACCTAAAATAGATTTAGCATCTACTTTTTTACCGTTATAAAAAAGTGTCGTATCTGATTGGAACTTACCCGCTACCGCAACAATTAAACTTGCTTCTTTGGCATGCACCCCTGTTTTAGTTATTCCTGTTTCTGTATATTTCATTATTAGCCCCCCCCTTTTTTTGTTAAACGATTATTCACGCAAAACCTATAGATTCCAATATGTTCTGAGTGGTATCATGTAAGATATCTTATGAAATAAAAAATAAGTTGATTATCAGAAAGCGGTTATCATTTGATGAACACGTTTTCTAATATTTAACATTCCATTTGAGGTGTTTTTGAATAACACATAAAAAGCTGCCTATATCCGTGAAAGGCAGCTTTTTACATTGCATACATATATACATATATATATAAGACCTCATAATACCATGAACTGATTCCCCTTCCTACGGATACGACTTAAAGGATGGGAATACAGGTACACTATAATGAGGGTATTTTAAATTTTAATCCATTGTGTCGGGCGAAGAAGTGTATCAGGTAATTTTGTTTTGTGATCCCCTTTAGCGCAATTAATTTGAGCTTGTGTGATAAAAAGCGTTTGACTCAGATTTGCTCCACTTAAATTTGCATCTCTAAAATCTGCACCAATAACATCAGCGCCACTCAAATCCATGCCACTTAGGTTAGCTGCAATCAAGTAAGCTCCTCTTAGATTAGCGCCTACTAGATCCATTTTCCTCAGATCTTTTCCAACTAAATCTGCACCACGATTAAAAGCTTTAAACCGCCCTGTCTGATTTTTTTGATCACGTCGTGACTCTGTTCGCACGCATTCACTTATTTTCATTAAAACTTGATTTACCTTAAACCGATGGCTAGGGATATCTATTTTTTGTAGTGCATCAACACTTAGATACGTGAGACAATCTGTCTCTTTTAACATCAACTCTATCTCCGGATAGAACGGGGCAATCATTTTTAATTTTAATGATTCTTCTAAATACCAAAGCATTTCATGAATTTGACGCATCACTAAAAACACATCAAACATCGCTTTTGCTTGTCCTTTATTTTCTCTCCAACTTTTTTTATTGAATGTCACTTGCGAAACCTTTTGTCCCGCTCCAAAACAATCATATGTGGTACACCCTTTTAATCCCTGGTTCGTCAAATTATCATGTACACAACATTTAAAATCTGCTTGTAGATTTGGACAAGGCTGACCTGGATTTTTATCAACAGGGAATCCCTCTGATGCTTTAAAATAAAACGCCACACAGCATAGACCAAAACAATGTTGACACTGGGAACTTAAACTAGTTTTATCCCCTGGTTTTTGACTTATCATCCATTCCTCTTGTAAACTAGTTTCCTGATTTTGTTTCATATCCATTCACCTCAATTTTAATCTACTTCTATTTTTCACCTACAAGTATTCTTGAAATACGATGGCTCATTATAACATATCAACACCTATTAATCTACGCTCTAATAGACTCTCTCTCTTTCTCTTTCTAACGCTATCTTCACATCGTAACTTTATCTTCCCTGATTAATCACTGAAGACATTTTAGGACAATGTAACAACGTATCATCGCTCTTTAAATTTACTTAGTTAGTGCGATGACAAATATCATTTATAAATTTTAAAAAACTACAACAATGCGTAATGCTCATCTACTTAAACAAAAAAACTGCCTCCTTAGAGACAGCCTCGATTAAATATAACCTTTTTCTTTCAAACTCACAAACTGTTCATCACCAATGATCACGTGATCAAGCACCTTGATGCCGATTAATTCCCCTGCTTCAACTAACCGATGAGTTAATTGAATATCTTGTTCCGATGGGGTAGGATCGCCACTCGGGTGATTGTGTGCACAAATAATTGAAGCTGATGAACGCTTAATTGCAGCACGGAACACCTCACGCGGATGAACAATCGCTTTATTCAGTGAGCCAATAAATATTGTTTTTTTCCCAACAATATAATTCTTTGTATCTAAAAATAAAACAACAAAGTGTTCTTGGGTCAGATGTTTCATATCAGCCGATAAAAAGGAAACACAATCGCTTGGAGATAAGATGGCATCTGCTTTAATCTGTCGTGATTTAGAAATCCGCTTCCCAAGTTCAATGCACGCTAATATTTCAATGGCCTTATTTTGCCCAACACCTTTAATTTTTATTAATTCTTCAATTGTAATTTCATTTAATAATTTAAGACCTTCCGTCTTTTGTAAGATAGCTTGTGCTAACCTTACGGCTGATTGGTTTCTTGTTCCTGTTCTTAACAAAATCGCGAGCAACTCTGCATTTGATAAAAAGGGGGCACCATCATTGAGCAATCGCTCACGTGGCCGCTCTTCATGGGGTAAATCACGAATCATAAATGATTCCATAACCATGGTGTCACTTCCTATTCTATTCGATTAACCATTGATAGATTTCAAGTAACATCTTTTGTCTTTCACTGGCAAGGGGTTCGAAAGAAGCATTAGAAAGTGTGGTGTAATACCCAAAAATATGCAAATCATCATTCGTAAATGATTGAATAAATTCGGACTCCATTTCATATGGCTTTTGTTTGACAGCATTCAGGAAGTATTCCCATTTTAAATCTCCCTCTGGCACTACCACATCTTTTATAAAGTACGTTAAGTCATTAGCTATTAACTGCTTTTCAACATCGGCAAGTAATTCCTTACTTCCAGATACATGAGAGAATGCAACATAATTACCATCTGTTTTCACAACACCAAACTGATAACCAAGTGTTTGGACATCCCCAATTAAAGTTAGTAAGTTATCATACGTTTTAAAAACACCTAGTTGCATCAAATAGATTGTATTTTCTTCATTGACTGCCAAAGATTCATCCGCGACTGGTGTTGCTCCTGCTTCTGGTGAAACAACTTGAGTTGAGTTCGCATTTAAAGAATCTGCCTTTGGGTCAATTAACATATTATCAAGTATTTTCCCAAATGAGATTCCAACAAATGTCGCAAGAACAGTTAAAGCCAATAAAATACGCGTGTTTTGATTCACTTTTGTTTTCTTTTTTTCCATTATGGTTGCCCCCCGTATCCTTCATGATTCATGCTTTTTTATCCCAATTCAAAAGCTATCTATATAAAAACAGCAACAATTCTCATCAAGTGTTACTGCGTTAAAGTCTGAAAACGATAGGTACTCAGACAGTCTACCGCCGCACTAAACTTCTTATTAAAATAAAAATAAGTGCGACTTATATAGTCCTCATGATATCAAACAAAAGGCAAAAATTTTGTTGAATTATCAATGTAATAAATATTTTCGTACATTTCCAATGAAATATAATGACCCTGTAATGACTAAACAGTCATTCTCTGTTAATTCATCCATCAACTCATCTAACACCGTTTCATATTCTTCATGAAACGTCGCATGTGCTTGACCGTATAACTGCCACTGTGCTTCACCACTTTGCGCTCGAACATCTTTAAATGTTGTAAAACAAATATCATCCGCAACCGTTTGCAAAGACTCAAACATCTCAAAGACATCCTTATCTTTTAAAATACTGACCACAAAATGTTTGCGATGATTTGGATACAACGTGGCTACCGTTTGACATAATTGTTTCATCCCTTCTGGATTATGCGCCCCATCAATAATAATTGGGGGTTCATCATGTAACAACTCAAAACGACCTTTCCAAAACGCTTCTTTCATGCCCCTATATATACTTACGTCACTTATGTTGAAATTCCTTTTTTCTTTTAAATATTTCAGAATAGAATACGCAAGTGTTGCATTCTTTAGTTGATGTTCCCCTTTCATCGACAAACAAACCCCTTTTAAGGATTCCCAATCAAATTGAATTCCTTTAGACGATTGCATCACAGCAGACGCAGGATATTTTTCCAACGCTTTAATCAACTTGGTGTTAACGTTAGCACAACTCTCTTCAAAAATAGGTAGCAACTGATGATCTTCAACTGTCGTAAAAACTGGAACACCTGGTTTTAAAATTCCTAACTTTTCATGAGCGATTGCTTCTAGTGACTCACCTAAAATCAGTTGATGATCATGACCAATATTCGTTATGCCACATGCAATCGGTTCAATCACATTCGTCGCATCTAAACGTCCGCCAAGACCGACCTCATAAATCACAATATCAACCGCTTTATTTTTAAAATAGACAAATGAAATGAGCGTAATAATCTCAAATTCAGTAAACGGTCCTATCGGAGATAAATTAATTTGCTCAATAATAGGTTTTACAATATTAGCACACCAAGCAAGATCATCATCACTAATCATTTCACCATTTATTGCGATTCGTTCATTGAAAATTTCAATATATGGCGAAGTATACGTTCCAACGATGTAGCCTGCTTCTTGTAAAACAGAAGATAAATAGGTAACAGTTGAGCCCTTCCCGTTTGTTCCCCCAATATGTATCGTTTTGTATTTTAAATGGCAGTGATCTAATCTTGACAGTGCCACTTCCATCCGTTCAAGTCCTGGCCTGATACCAAACTTTAATTGCCCATGAATCCATTCAATTACTTCTTGTCCACTTCTAAACATGTTGCACCACCTTATTTATATAAAAAACACGCCTTTATTACTAAAGACATGTTTTACTCATTCATTTCATTTTCACCTAATACAATTTCAACCTCTGCCCCTTTTGTTAATGTTTCACCCATTACTATGGATTGATTAATGACAATTTTATTTGTATTTTCAAGGGTCGGTTCAGTAGTTAACAGACTGCGAGCTGCACTTTGTGTTACTTTTATATCATACAACTTTGCAAATGTTAATATTTTTTCAACATCTTGACCTGTGAAATCTATCATAATCGGATATCCTTTTGAAACTTGAACCGTCAACTCAATTTGATCTTCTGTTAGTCTCGTTTTAGGTTTCACCGATTGGCTTAAAACACGATTATGTAAAACATCATATGAATACACTAATTCAAACTTAATTTTTATATTCTCATGTTGTTCATCATAACGCATCAAATCTTTTGCAGTCCATCCATGAAAATTTGGTAAAACATTGGATTGTACGTTGTGATAAAGCTGACTAAACAGTGATCCAAACATTCCAAAACAAATGATCCAAACATAGAATTTTGCATTCACTTTATATTTTTTTCTTTTCTTTATTTGAACCATTTTAACACCCCAATTCCTGTTTAGGCAAATATATTTTAATATACCCTAATTTTAAATTAATATGATATCTCTTTTCTATTCCTTCTAATCATTACAAAAATATAAAA
>JBOFCV010000224.1:0-2988 GCA_051646305.1 Turicibacter sp. | reverse complement strand
TGATAATATATATGGAATATTTTGGGCCGATTAAGAAAGAAAGTAAAATTATTTAAGAATGAAATAAATTAATAAATAGCTAAGTGGGATATGAACTTAAATGAAAAACAAGAGTGAAATAAAGTTCACATGGTTTAATATTGACTATACCTAGTAATAACTAGGATTAAATAATTTCTGAGTTTTGAAAGGCTTTAGGTGAAATCCCACAGTGTTTTTTGAATAATCTACTGAATTGGCCGAGATCATTAATTCCGACCAATAAAGCGACATCCCCCACCTTATAATTCATTTTTAAATAGAGTTTAGCCAGATTTATCTTGCGTGCATTAATATAATCTTTTGGTGTTTTATTGACATATTTATTAAATAAGTAATGGACATTTCGATGAGACATAAATGAAATCTGTGCGAGTTCATTTATCGTAATGGATCTATTTAAATGACTCTCGATGAAAATGAGTAATTGATTAAAATCACTCGGGTATATATTCGTATCAAACTTAGTTTGATCTGTATTTGAACATAGCAAAGATAATCCTTCTAAAGCCATTGTCTTAATCATGTTATAGATGCCATAATTATTCACATTGTAGTTTTCCATATGTGTAATTAAAAAGTCAATATATGAAAACATATGAGAGCAGTGGCTAACAACAATTTCATGATCTTTTATAAACGAATGAATCATCTTTTCTTCATAATGAGTTAAGGGTGATTCATTAGAATTTTCAACCTGATCAATCGTCACAATAAAAAATATTAAATGAAGGTTAGAGACATACGATGAATTAAAATCCTGCTTTAATCTTATTTCGTGTGCAACATGAGGGTTACAAATAAAAATATCCCCCTTTTTTAGTGGATATACCTGATCACCATGAAGATATTCGCCACTTCCCTCAATAACAAAACAAAGTTCATAATAGTTGTGACTATGTACGCGATTAGTCGGATGAAACAGATCAAACTTACAGAGACTGTCAGGTTTAATTGTCACGATAAATGGACCGAACTTTTCTTTGATATAAATGTCTGAAATAAGATTAAAAATATAAAATTTATCAATACTCATAAAGGCTCCTTTAAATAAAATAAATTTACTATAATTGCACAATAGGTCAAGTTTTTGTTCGCTATTGATTATTTGAATTTTAGCGGGATAAGCTATAATAAAATTATAACCCAGATATAACCATATTAATAGTTATTGTTAGAATCGGTTCATTAGAATGAGGGATCTTCGATATAACGAATGAAACAAAATGGGGGTTAATTAGGTTCATACAAAAAAATTTGATTAGAAAATATAAGGGGCGAATGTAAAAATGTCAGAAATTAAATTAAATAAAAAGTGGGAAGTTTTACTATTGCATCATACACATACGGATATTGGATATACACAAAGTCAAGAAACGATTGAGTTTTATCATGTCAACTTTATTAAACAGGCAATCGAGATTGCAGAAGGTTTAAGAGCTCAAGGGAAGGAACAGGAATTTACTTGGGTATGTGAAGCGTTCTGGGGGATTGAAAATTTCTTAAAGAGTGTTGATAACAGTTGGAAAAATCGATTTGAAACATGTGTCAAAAATGGTAGTATCGAAGTAACAGGTAGTTACTTAAATATGACGGAGTTAATAGACGATGACGTCTTAAGAAATCAACTAAAGAAGTCTGTTGATTATGGAAAAAGCATAGGAAAAGATGTTAAATGTGCGATGACTGCAGATATTAACGGTTATTCTTGGGGGCTTGTTGATGCTTTGTATGAGAACGGAATAGAAAATTTACTATCATGTGTACATAGTCATCATGGTATGTATCCATTATTTAAAAAACAAACGCCTTTTTATTGGGAATCAGAAAAAGGTAATAAGGTATTAGTCTGGAATGGTGAACATTATCATTTTGGAAATGAATTTGGTATGGTAAAAACAGCAACCGGTTCATATGTTCATAAAGATGAACTTAGACATTCATTTACGCAAGATAAGTTAAAAGAATATGGACAAACTAGGATGTTTAGATACTTAAAAGCATTAGAAGATCAAGATTATGAATATGATTTTGTTCCTATTACGGTGCATGGATTACCAACCGATAATGGGTCTGCTAATATCGAAGTATTAGAATTTGTTTCTTGGTGGAATGAGAATTTTGGGGAAGAAATCACCATAAAAATGGCAACTTTAGAAGAATTCTTTGATAAAGTTAAAACAAATCCAGTTCAAATTCCAACTTATCGTGGAGATTGGCCAGATTGGTGGGCGTTTGGTGTTGGAAGTACCCCACATGCAGTAAAAGTTTATAAGGAAGGTCAACGCCTTTTAAGTACAACAAAATTATTAGATACAGATTTTAAATTAAGTGATCTAAAGTTGGTTAAAGAATGTGAAGATATGTTGGCACTTTACGCAGAACATACATGGGGACATTCATCCTCTCTCACAAATCCTTGGAATTCGTTTGTTAATTTATTAGATGCTAAAAAATCATCATATGCGTCAAGAGCTCATGAAATGGCAATCAGAAATTACACAAAAGTTTTAGAAGCTAAGGGAATGACTAGTTTAAAGCCAAATAGAGAACCAAAATTTAAAATTGTTAATCCGCATGATAGAAACGTATGCGAATGTGTAAAATTATCGTTAGATTATTGGGAAACATCAAACATGAAAAATATCGTGGTAGATGAGTTAGGTAACGAATATGCAACGCAAATTGAAAATCATCCTAGAGGTGAATATATTAATTTCATCATCACATTAGCTGCGCATGAAGAGCGGACAATATATGTAAAAAGATGTGAGCATCCAATCCATTATATCAAGATAAAAAATGAATCCGCGTGTATCCAAGGTTACGATGATATTTTCTTATATGATGATACTCGCGAGGTCATTAAGTACAATCAAACATATGAAAATAAGCATGTTAAAATCTCATGGGATAAAGAGAGAGGAATCATCGGATGGTATGATAAAG
>JBOFCV010000211.1:0-9211 GCA_051646305.1 Turicibacter sp. | reverse complement strand
AAACAGTTGGTCTAAAACGATACGGTAATCATCTAATGAAATATACGTAAATTGTGGTCCACCCGTTACATCGCCTAATGCCCAAACCGATGAATTACTAGTTTGTAGCGTCTCTGATACGTCAATAAATCCACGTTCATTTACTGCTATTTTTGCCTTTTCAAGCTTTAAAGCTTTCACATCTGGACGTCTTCCGGTTGCAACTAAGAAAGCTTCACTTGCTAACTGTTTAATCATACCATCTTTCTCATAGACAAGAACAGTTGCTTGACTCTCTTGTTGGAATGCTTGTAACTGAGCCTGATTAATAAATTGGACACCTTTTTTATTAAAATGAGCGATAATACTTTCACGGTCATCACTATCTTCTTGCGGTAAAATAGTTTCCCCTGGATGAATTACTGTGACTTGTGTCCCAAAGGCACTATAAATACTTGCAAATTCTAACCCAATAAATCCTGCTCCAATGATTGTAAGTGACTTAGGTAGGTTTTCAAGGTTAAGTAACTCATCACTACTATAAACATGAGCAGCTGTCTTTATTCCTTTTATCGCTGGCATAAATGGCTTCGTTCCCGTATTAATAAATATTTTATCAGCTTGTAGCGTCATTGTCTCTCCATCTAATAGGCGAACAGCTACTTGCTTCTCATCGATAAACGAAGCTTCTCCTGTGATAATAGATAAGTTGTCAAAAGCATCTAACTTTTGATAATTGGCTTGGCGTAATGCGGTAATTAACGTTTCTTTATCTGCAATGGCTTTTTGATAAAATGCTTGTTTTGATTCCCATGATGTCAGATTCAATGCTTTTACCTGACTACTTAGATCTTCTAATTTTTTAGTTGGAATACATGCTTTATTGATGCATGTTCCACCATACATATTGGGTGATTTCTCTATTAGGGCAACCTTTAATCCTTTACTTGCCATACTCGCTGCAAGCGTCTTTCCACCTTTACCAAATCCAATTATAATCGAATCAAATACTTGTGTCATCATCTATCATCCTCTCACGTTTCATAAACTAATTTGTAACTTCACTTTAACAAATTACTTTATTCCACGCAATTAGGCACTTTTTTGTAACCCCTAAGTGGTATGACAATTTAAATTTTGACTTCCCCATGAAATCATGTTCTCAACAATCGGTAATAAAGTTTGACCTTTTTCACTTAGGTAGTAACTAGATTCCACACTATTTCCCTTTATTACTTTCTTATTAATCACAATTTCTTCACGAATCAGTAACTCCAATTGTTGCGTTAACATCTTTTTCGTGCACCCTTCAATTTCTCGCTGAAGTTCACCAAATCTAAACTGATTATTTTTAAGGGTCCAGATAATACTTGCCACCCATTTCTTCCCTAAAATATTAGCAAGTGCCTCAACTGGACAATCGTACTCTTCTTCATCAACTTTAAACATACTATCATCCTTTCAACAGCTTTACTTGTTTTTATTATACCATATAAGAAAGCTTAACTTTGTCGACACGTCACTCATTTTAGTAGGACATTCACACATAAAAAAAGCATTTACCTAATGTCGTAAATGCTTAACTGTTGTACTATCATTTAAATGCGAGCTTTCTTATGAAACATCAAATAGATGAGTGATATGAATGTTGAAACAGCTAGTAATCCAAAGAACAACCAGGACTTATTTAGTTCATAAATATAAGCACAGACAAACGGGCCAACTGCGTATCCAAGTGATTCAGATGCACCAACAAATCCAAAGACAATTCCTTTAATTTTTGCATTGTCCCCAAACTCTGATAAGCTACTTTGAAGCGCCGCATTCAAAAACGTCGCGCCTAAAAAATAGACGATAATCACCACGGTAAACATGGGAATATTTCTAATCAAAGAAAGTCCTAGTAAACTTGCATTCATCACACAAAATGATAAAAATAATTGCTTGTGATTTCCAATTTTATCGCTCACCCATCCCGCCACCGGTGCCCCCAGTCCAAACACAAGTAAATAAATAGAAATGATTGCCGTCGTGTAACTTGTCGTAGCTCCCAATACATCTTGTCCATAAAAATGAAACAAGGCGACCACACATCCATAAATAAAGTCTCCTAAAAAAGCAATCGTTCCAAGCACGATAATTCGGTGCGTTAAGTCGTATTTTTTGATTTCTAACAAGATCTCTTTCAAACTAGTTTTATTTTTTTGTTTAATTTCTGAGGTTCTTTCACGTCTTGTATTCATTTTATGGATTTGTAACGCGACATATATCAACGTAAATAAAATCCACGCAGATGAGGTGTAAAATACCATTTGATATTGATTTAACTTTGCAACCATGACGCCTGCAACCGCGGCACCGATCCCACCCCCGAAGGTAAACACAGCAGATGCAATTCCTGTACTTTCGCCGCGCCGTTTCGGATCTAATGACCTTGATAATAACGAAAACGTTGCAGGGGCTGCCATCCCAAGAATAGCGCCTTGTAAAATATAAATCAGACTCACAAGCATATGATTTTTTGTGAGTGTATAGGCAAATGGGATACAAGTCATCAGGGCCAATGCGATCATTAATGTAGTTTTATCACCTATTTTGTCTGATATGATCCCGAATGGCATCTGGGTCAACGTTTTACTCACGCCATAGAGCGACAAAACCGTCCCTATCATCACCGTGGTCATTCCGATTGAATCGAAAAACAGGGGGATGATGGGAATCATTAAACTATAGCTAATTCCAAAAATAAATCGATACGTACAAAAATGCCGCAATTCTACCTTCGTAAATAACACATGATTTCTAAGCTTCATCTTTTTCTCCTCTAAATTCATCCTCATTTTATAGTCCCGTACAGACATGAATTGTTCTTAGTATATTCTAAGGAGAATGGGATTATCATTTATCCTAATGAAAACTTCTATTAAATACAAAATAAGGCCGTTACATTTTCTATTTTTTATCTTTCTTTTTAAAATCAGACATCAAACGACAGGTAAGAAATCGGTAACATAGTATAATACTAATAACAATAATTGTTTTAATCGGGGGGATACCATGACCTTTTTATATGCAGGTAGCAAAAAGCAATTTTTAAAACAATTTAACTCAGAACTTGAATATGGGTTTTTGAATTCATTTAATGAAGGTGTTTTTGGCGTTTCATTTGGCCCGTTTTTTTTCATCAGTGCTCGTGCTAACCATGAAGTGTTTAAAAAAGATTTATGTCATGTGAGCGCCTATGGAAAAATTTCAGTAAAAGACAATCAAACATTTGTTGATTATCGATTTTTCTACGGCCTGACCTCACCCCTATCGTTGTTGATGTTATTATTTATTGCCCTAGCGGCTGGTATACTAACAATCGAATTACATTGGCTTTCTACTATTTCCATCACATTTATACTGATTGCACTTATCGCCATTGTGTCAGCCATTATAACGGTGATACACCCAGATGTTGAAATAAAAGAAAAATTAATTCAACGATTTCTTGTAAACGTCTTTGAATTAAAAGAAATTAAAAAAACAGATTAATCGTTAAAATTAATCTGTTTTTTTATTTGAAATATTATTTTTTTTCATTTATTATCTCTAATCCAATACAACTCGATACACCGTTAATTGTTCGACATGTTGTTTTAGGCTCATTTGATATTTTCATATAAAATAAAGTTAATAAGAAAAATAAGATAACGATACTTAGTAAACATCCTATTATTAGTTTAAAAAATATATTCGTTGTTAGTTTCTGTTCCATTATATTCCCACCTCTTCTATACAGTATAGAAACTTATAGGGAAAATATAACTAAAACATTTGTATGCATAGGCTAATCTATTTCTTTATCCTTAACTTTAAAAGCTTAATTAAAATAATTGTCCCACATTTTGATAGCAATGATAAGTTCTTTCGTCTGTTTCAATTGTTATGGCATCACTCGAAACAATGACTTCTTTTATCTTTTCGTCACTGATTTGGCAAACATTTTCTCCGCTTGATTTTCCAAAACTTAAACATCCTTTATCACTTTCAGGAGTATATCTAAATGTAATCGCCGCATCATTAATCGTTACTGATTCACCATTTAACTTTTGTTTAATGACTACTTCTGTATAGTTATTTTTAGAAAGAATTTCTTGAATTTTATATGTTAATTTGTTAATCATGCAAAACACTCCTTTTATTTCATATTTCATCTTTTAAGTTCATACCCTCACTATACTACGCATTTTAAACCCATTCAATTAGGCACTTTTTAGTAACCTGATAAAATGGATAAAAAAATGACTTTATTCCGTTTTGAATAAAGTCATCTGCTTGTTTATATCACACCATTATCCTACTCATTCATTAACATTTTTAAAATCTTAAAACACCCCTCAATGTTTACTTCATTTTGACTTAGGGTATTTTCTCAGTTCATACAACCTATTACTCGTCATCCTATTTCTTACTTTTCATTTTCAATTCAGCCATTTGTTTATTTTCAGCCACTCTAAACTTAACAATCTCACTAACTAATGGATAGGGAATCGGTTGATTTAATGGAAATTGAACAGATCCTTTTGCTAGCTTATAGCCATCTAATTCATTTTTAAATGCTTCAATTCCACTTGGTGCTGGATAAAATCCAATATGATTTTTAAAAGCAGCAAAATGAACCAAATTCCCATGTAAAGCAAAGGTAGGCATTTTATAACTAATTTTTTCCTCTGCCTCTGGCGCTGATTGTTTTATAATACTTCTCAATGTTTGAAGTGTTACTTGTACCTCTGGTGCAAAACTTAAAATATACTCATCAATTAAATTTGAAGTCATCCTATTCTCCTCCACTATTTTTTCCATTTAATAAACAGTTTATCTATTTGCAAAATACAACTGTCTATTTATCATTATCTATATTATAAACCATTTCACTCTATTAATAAAAAGGGACCTATTATCACTAAACTAATTCGTATTTTCAATACTTTATAAGATATTACGTTACGATACCTATTCTCACGCTACGAACAGAGGCGTTTATCACTTTCATTATATGAACTAAAAAGTCATACTATTTTGTGATAAAACTTAGAAATTCACAAGATTATTTATTATTTAGTTTATTCTGATTAATCTACTTCATCCTCCTTTATATGAATCACTTTAGCCGGACAGCGCTTAGCTGCTATCGATGCTTGAGCTAATAATTCATTATCCCACTGATCCGTTAATAAAATTGCTTTTTTTTCTTTTATATCAAATATACTTGGTGAAACTTGTTTACAAATCGTACATCCAATACAGAAGTTTGTATCAATAAAAACAGGCATTCCCTGCTCATCTTCCTCTATCTCACTGTTGGGGATATCTGTTATTTTTATGAAATAATTCATTATAAATGCTATTAAAAAGATTGAGATTGTTGTTAATATCCATCTAAAAAGAGTAAATTTAAATCCTAAAAATTGGGCTTCATTAATTAACATTGGAATTTTTATGACAGCCCATGTACTTAAAATTATAACTATGTTCGAAATTTTCGCTCCTTTTTTTAATAACATGACACAAATAGGAAAGGCAGCGTAAATGGGACCTGCTGAAAATGATCCAAGTGCAAATGCAAATAACATTCCTTTAAATCCAGAGTCTTTTCCTAAATGATTCATAATTCTCTCTTTTGGAATCCATGCCTCAATAAGTGCTGTTAAAATAAAAATAACTGGCATAATCATTATCATTTCTAAAAAATAATAGACACTTTCATTAATAGCATGCCCTGCTTTACCTGGTGAATATAAAAATAAAATAATATAAGCAATTAACATAATGGATAATGTTTTATTAGCTTTTAAAAATGAAATATATCTCATAAAATTCCTCCCATAATTACCGCAATGATGATTGCAAATATAAAACTTCCAACATTTCTAAATAGTGTGAATTTCAATCCAAAGGACTCTCTTTCTAATGGAAACGTTACAATTCCAACCATAGTTAAGGTTGTCAAAAACGCGACTGAAACCATCATTGAAACTCCCGATTTTAATAACTCCTCAATTAAAGGAAAGGCAATAAATGCTGGAATTAAAGTAACACTTCCAACCCCTGCAGCCATAAAAGTTGATAAAAATTGACTCTTACCACTTAAATAACTCGTGATCATCTCGGGTGGGAACAATGTTAAAACAAATCCGATTAGCAAAATAATTCCTATAATCCCGCCTATCATTCCCCCCGCTAATCCTTTAGACATTTTAAATACTAATTTCGTCTTCTCTTTATCCTTTTTAAAGGATATTAACAAAAGTACTAACGTAATAATCCACAGCATAACAGTAAAAATATCCATCTCTTTCACTCCTCTTCATTTTTATAATCACATCATAACGTGAGAATAAAAGTTAGACGAGTAACCACGGTTACTATTTTAAGAGAAATTTTTCTAAACTAATTCTATCCTTTTAATAATGAAGTTTAACAAATTAAATCTAAACAACCCTAAAAGTCATCTCCCTAGAGCCCACTTTTTATTCACACTTACGAAGACATATGACTACCTTAATTCATTTGATAGCGTTTATTGAAATAATGAATTTCTAAAGAATATCCTAGAACTTATATCTTTCAATTTAAACTTATCATGTATAATACTAGTGAGGTGTTAATTATGACTTTATCAGAATGTATTACATTTTTAATTCAAACTAAAACATTTTGTATGTTTACCTATTCAGAACTAGATTCAATGTTCACACACGATACCGTGACTATTAAAAAGCTCGATAAAAATAATATCTTATTTTTATCTGGAGAAAAGTGTGAGTCATTAAATATCATTGTATCCGGAGAAATAATGATTCAAAAATTTGATAACAACGGAAATATTCTCACTATCACATCATTTAATAGTGGACAAACCTTTGGTGACAACCTTTTATTTGGAGAAAATAACAAGTATCCTTTTTCAATTATTGCTAAAACAGACAGTACAGTTATCAAATTGAATAAAAATTTAGTCTTTAAGTTGTTACAGAAAAATGAGAAGTTTCTGAGTATTTTCTTACAAAACATTTCGAATCATTCATTTTTTGTAGGTCAAAGAATGATCAGCTTAACCGGAAAAACTTTAAGAGAAAAGATAATTGATTTTATTAAGGAAGAACAATTTTTACAACAACGGCACACCATTTATTTAACCATTTCAAAAAAAGAACTTGCTGAAAAGTTTTCCGTTCATCGTCCCTCTCTATCACGCGAGTTTAAAAAAATGAAAGACGACGGTCTTATTGTCTATGATCATCTCAGCATTACTCCACTTATAAATCTAACTGAAAACTAAGTTTCTATTTTTCTTCTAAATAACTTACAAAATAAATTTTTTAGAAAACCACCAGATATCATCATGCCTTATCTTTTAAACATAGAATCCGTTATATTTGACTGTTGTTATAGATGAAATTTTTATAAAAAAGATTAAAGATAGATTAAAAGCATGAAAGGATCTAACTTTTTTATCACATTAAATTAAACTGTTATAAAAAGTTGTACGAACCTATTTTGTCAAAAAAAATTAGGATAAATATACTCTAAAGTTACTACTATCCTATCACTAAGCATAATGCGATTGAGTGACAGCATCACTAATAAAATTAAATGATAAAAGGGATCAGCACCTTAACTGACAGGTGTTGATCCCTTTTAGATTATTCAAATGAAAGTGTTAGCGTCTCACCATTTTTAATTTTATCAATGACTTCCTCGCGTTTAATCTGCACACCATTCCCTTGAGGTGTAAATGCCACAGCAATATCGCCAACGTTTACTGACATGATCTTTCCATTAAGAATATCTCCTTCATAAACAAACGTAATCAGTCGATCGGCAAATAAACTCGTGATACTACAGTTTTTTTGTGCATGGATTTGTTTCTCCGTGAAGTTTGGCGCGATAATTAAATCACCTAAATCACCTTTAATTCCGAATACTTCTTGCACAACCGTCAATAACAACCAACTAGCAGAACCCGTTAAATAGTTATACATCCCTCTTCCGCGTTCATTAACATACTCAGGAATTCCAGGATAAATTCTCGATTTTTCAAAATCAATACAATGATGATAAATCGTATCTAACACCTTAAATCCTTCTTCTTTAAACCCTCTTTGATACAGCGCATTCGAATACATAAGCGCCATATGACTAAACATTGCGCCATTTTCTTTATGACCAAATGCAAATCCAAAACAGCGGCCCAAATCTAACTTCACTTCAAAGAAATTACTATTTAAGCGATATCCACCCACTTTAGGGCTATATAAAATCTCATCCGCTGATTTAATCATTGACTTAACACGCTCATCATCAGCCACATTTCCCATAATACTAAACACTTGCCCCGTTAACGTCATACGAGGCCCCGTTTCAAACTCACCTTCGACTTTTTCACCGCAATTATCATAATACCCATTAAACCAACCCAGGCCGTCACTACTTTCAACCCACTCATTTTGATTGATCGTTTCTTTCATACTTCTTGCCATCTCTTTTAACGTGCCTGAAAGTTCAAGTACGTCATACGCCTCTTTTTCACCTAAAATAGAATGTTCACATAAGTTGAAGTAGCTAGTTAATTTATCATTTTTCTCTTGTATATCATGAGCACTCGTTTTAGTTAATAAGACGCTTAATTCTTTCATTAGATCAACTTGGTCAACATTTAATTTTTCTTTTAATGCCACTAATAAATCTGCTAGTTGTTCTAAGTTTGACGCATATAAAGCGGTGAAACTCACACTTTCACCTTTATCTTTTCCCATGTCAAAGGCGTCGTTCCAATCTGCACCTTCCAATTTAATGATATTATGTGCTCCGACATTATAGAATGCCGTTAAGTGCTGCATCAATAAATGTTCTAAGATTGAACCTTCATATATTTCCCCACTCAAATTCTTTTGCTTATTTCCATAGGCTTCACACCATAATTCATCGCCTCGACTACTTCTAGCCACGAGCTTATCTTTAAAGTACGTTTGATTTTTTAATAGAAACGCTAAATCGCCACTTCGATCGATATATAATTTTGTTGTTAAAAATGGCCAAGCGCCGTGATCCATCCAGACCCTTGCAATTGAGTTTCTATCGGCTATAAATTCACCTTTTTTTGCGCCAATGATGGTCGCATTTGATCCGTCTACTCTGATTCCAGCAAAGTTATTCCATAGTAAATCACCTACTTCATCTGGTT
>JBOFCV010000205.1:0-9489 GCA_051646305.1 Turicibacter sp. | reverse complement strand
GCCCCTTACTTGCAAAACTCATGCCAGAAGTCATTAGCCAAATGAACATTGAAGGTATGACCATTACGATGCCAGAACCCACAGCTCTTGATTCCTATATTCAGTTTTTTAAAAACATCACTCAGATGGGATTAATCGTTCTCGTCTTAATTTTTAGCGGTGTTTTGACCCAAGAATTATCAAAAGGAACCATCGTCATCCTGTTAACAAAAGGCCTCACACGCACAACTGTAATCCTATCAAAATACATCATCGCCTGTTTACTTTACAGCCTTGCTCTCATCCTTGCATTCGCCACAACTTACGGCTATACCCTCTATTTATTTCCATCAGATTCAATTGTTCACTTGGGTTATTCAGTCGGGTGCCTGTGGTTGTTTGGGCTATTTTTATTATCATTATTAATGCTAGCGCAAACAATAGTCGATAGCCAGTACGGTAACTTGTTGCTCGTGTCTTTAGTCATTGGAATTTTATTTATATTGAATCTTTTCCCAATTTGTCAAAAATTTAATCCACTAGCCCTTGTTTCTTATAACGTTCCCATGCTAGTTGCTGATTTTGATTTCTCGCAATTAATCCCAGCAGTTTGGATAACAGGTTTATTAACCATCGGATGCCTAAGTGGTGCCATTATGTTATTTAAAACATACCGTTTCAAATAAAAAGAGATGCCATATCTAAACAAATCGTTTGGATATAGCATCTCTTTTTTTCTATTTTTACATAATTTTGACAAACAAAGGAATACTAAATTCAAGCAGAAATGTTTTTACATTTTTGATAGCAAGTCAAAACCTTAAATCATTTTAAAAATTAATAGGACAAACTAATATAGCTAAATTATTTAACATTAGGAGGGAATCTATATGATTGAGACGATTATTTCAAAAATTAATAATTGCATTTCTACAAAGCCATTATTACCTTATAAAATTGACCATTATTTTTTATCTAAACTCTATTATTTATTACTCAAAGAATGCGTTCCTTACGATATGATACAGCATTACCTCGTCGCATTCGGACTTTTAAATTTACATATTGATTGCCACCAACACATTCAGTCTGACTTACCAATCGATGAACTCAGTGGTTATATTTTAGATGGTGATTACTTCTATAGTTTATACTATCAATATTGTGCGACACACGCTTTCACCCTGATTGATCAAGACTTTGCCCAAGTACTAAAAGCCGCAGAAATTAACGCGATTGATGATACATTCCCATCTTTATTAGGAGAAATCAAAGAGTTCTTTGCACAAGGAGGATCAAATCATGAGCTACTTAGCTAATTTTGGCTACGATGAAACCTACTTTAACAACTTACTAATTGACGTCATTGAAAATGATATAACACTCAAAGATCAACCTGCGATGAAAGAGGCCCTTTTAAATATCATTAGCAATGGGGGAAAAAGAATCCGTCCGCTATTTTTATTACTTGGATCTGATTTAAATCCAAATACAAAAAAAGAAGATGTCTATTTAGCTTGTGTTGCCATTGAACTTTTACATATTTCTTCTCTCATCCATGATGATATTATCGATCAATCCTCGCTAAGACGAAATACTGCTACTTTACATACTATTTTTGATAAAACAGTCGCACTACGCCTTGGAAATTATACGTTAAATAAAAGCTTATCCCTTTTCTCACATTTCAAAATTCCGACACTTCATTTAGCGCTTGCTAAGACAATGGAACAGCTATGCATTGGAGAATTTAATCAACAAAAAACAGAGTTTAATTTTGATTTAACGATTGATGAATACATCGAAAAAAGTTATCAAAAAACAGGTACGCTCATTGCAACGAGTTTAATGATTGGGGGATTACTTGCTGATGTTTCCCCGGAAACATTAACTAATTTAGAAGATATCGGGAAAAATATTGGGATTGCTTATCAATTACTTGATGATATATTAGATTTCACAAGTGATCAAGCCGTAGTTGGAAAACCAATTGGAAATGATTTGCGAAATGGTGTTGTGACGATTCCAACTATTTTTGCTTTAAATGATGATTTATTAAAAGATGACTTACTTACATTAAATTCAAACGTTAATGATTCACAATTTGATTTGGTATGTGATAGAATTAAAAATAGTAATCATATTCAACGGTCGCACGAGCTTTGCGCAAGCTATACCGAAAAAGCAAAAGAATGTATTTCATTATTACCAACCGATAATAAACGCTTTTTTAGTTTGGTTTGTGCAATGCTTTCAAGGCAGTATTAGCTAATAATTAGTTGGTACTTTTAATGGGAAAAGGAGAGTATACGATGAGTTATAAAATGATTGTTTTAGATTTAGATGGGACGTTAATGTCTTCAAAAAATGAGATTTTACCTGAAACAAAACAGGCTCTATTTAAAGCACAAGAATCTGGGATTATGATTGTTTTAGCATCAGGACGTCCAACTTATGGAATGGTTAAAGCGGCTAAAGAATTACGTTTAGATGAATATCCAGGTTACATTTTATCGTACAACGGGGGACGTATCATTGCTGTTCAAACGAATGAAATGATTTATGATGATTCATTAACTCCTGAAATTTGTCATGAGTTGTATGACTTATCTCGTGAGATGAACGTTAATATTATGGCGTATGAAGATGAAGCGATTGTGACAATGGATGATGATGAATACATTCAAAAAGAGGCTTTAATTAATGCGATGCCAATTAATCGTGTCGCAGATTTCAAACAAGCTGTGACATTCAACTCTGTAAAATGTCTATGTACAGGTGAGCCTGGGCATTTAGCCCAAGTTGAATTACAAATGAAAGAACGTTTAGGGGATCGTATTAGTATTTGTCGTTCTCTTCCATTCTTCCTTGAATTCATGCCACAAAATATTAACAAGGCTTATTCTCTTCAAAAATTATTGGATCATGTTGGGCTTGATAAATCACAATTAATCGCTTGTGGAGATGGATATAACGATCTTCCAATGATTGAATTTGCAGGTCTTGGCGTTGCGATGGATAACGCGGTAGATGAAGTTAAAGCAAAAGCTAATTATGTAACAGCTTCAAATGATGAAAATGGAATTGGGTTAGTCATTGAGAAATTTATTTTTAATGCTTAATAATTTGTCAGGTTACTTTCATATATGAAAGTAACCTTTTTTTGTCGAAAATATCTAGTAGATATTCTGAAGAAGCAGTGTAACAATAAAACTAGAATACTTATTTGAGGGGGAAAAACATACATGACATATAAAATGATTGTTTTAGATTTAGATGGAACGTTATTTTCATCACAGAATCAAATCTTATCACAAACCAAAGACGCTCTTTTAACTTTCCAAAAAAATGGCGGTGTTGTTGTTTTAGCATCTGGGCGTGCGACTCATGGAATGAAAAAAGCGGCAATTGAACTTGAATTAGATAAATATGGAGGCTATTTATTATCTTATAATGGCGGTCAAATTATCTCATTTGAGTCAATGGAAGTCCTTTTTGAGAACACTTTAACCTCAGAGATTTGTCATGAGTTACACGATATGGCTAACGAGTTTGAGGTGGGTGTAACAGTTTATAAAGATCATCTTATTTTAACAACAAAGGCTGATGAATATATAACAAAGGATGCAGAAGTTACAGAAATGACGCTATCGTGTCTAGAAGATTTTAAAGGAAGCGTTAATTTTAATCCGGTTAAATGTATGTACGTTGGCCATCCAAAACAAATTAGTTTGGCTGAGGTTAAAATGAAAGAAAAAATAGGGGATGAGTTAAGTATTACGCTCTCAATGCCTCATTATTTAGAGTTTATGGCTAAAGACATCAGTAAGGCTTACTCACTTGAAAAATTATTAGATCATTTGGGTCTTTGTAAATCTCAATTAATTGCGTGCGGAGATGGCTATAATGATCTTGAAATGATTGAATTTGCTGGGCTTGGCGTTGCGATGGAGAATGCAGTTGCAGAGGTGAAATTAAAAGCCGATTATATTACAGCCTCAAATGATGACAATGGGATTGCAAAGGTCATTGAAAAATATATCTTTAATCAATAATTTTAATATTGAAGATAACTATATAATTTTACCAAAATATGTTATTACTTCCGTTATTATTGTATAATAAACCTATGAGTTAAGTTAGGAGAAATGAATATGACTAGATTTACTAAAATTATTTTGCTTATAATTAGCCTTTTATTCATACTGATTGTTTTATTTATAGCAAATGCAAAACAAACACATTTTAATGCTCGCGTCTTATCCGAGCTTGGTGGAGATATTATTTATTTACGGCGTGATGAAGACTTAGTTTTAAAGCTATACAAATCACAGGCTAACTTAGAGAATGAAATGTTAATTTACGAGCATTCAGCTTTAGAAAATTCAAATATTATCGGGTTTTCTTATGATGAGGTAACTGACTTGATTACATTTGGGGCCTTTGATGATATCGATCAAAATTTTGAAACATATGAAATTTCAATAGATGGAGGCGTTGTTAAACCACTGAATATACCTTATGAAACTAAAGAATTACCGTCTAATCATCAGCTAACAGGTTCTTTAAATGAGTCTAATTTTGAAATTATTTCAGAAAATGGGAGTATGTATCTTCTCTCCGATACTGAAAAGTTATCGCTAAAAAATTATAAAGGGTTCTATGATGGGAAATTTTCAAGTGGTTATCAACCTATAACTTTATCCCAAGATTCTAATTATTTATTTTATAGTTACACACCACATATGACACCGATTGGAACGATTTTAGATGGTATGTTTTTGAATCACGAACCGATTAGAACATATATTATGGATTTACAGTCGCAAGAATATAGTGAATATGTTAATTTTTATGGCGATATTGTTTGGATAAATTAGTTAATTTTAAATCGTTTTTTTTAAGATTTCATGATACGATATACTAATTGTGACTAAATAATTTCCTTAATTTGTATCAAACAAAACGTTATAACCTTTAATTTTTGTGTCGAAAACAATAGAAAAAAAGCACTAAAAGGTATATATCTTTTAGTGCTTTTTTGATAAAACTATATTTATTTTTTCACAATATCTAGAAAATAACAATATAAAAAGAGGGAGTTGAACAGGGCTTATGTTATTATAATGATAACTATTATTATAATTTTAGTGTAGATTCTAAATGCGAAGCCTATTTATTTTAATATTTTTAATCTCTATGTCCAATAATTGATAAAATTTCACGGGTTAATTGGCTCAAGATAATATTTTTTTATATTCATCTTTTTCGCTTAGTCTGATTATATAGAAAAATAGTACCATTTTAGGACTATCTATGTGTCTAGATAAGTTTTTTACATCGGATGAACTTTAACTTGAACGATAGAAAATTTAATATTTAGGGCATATTTCTTTTCATATATAGTGGCTATGATTAGAGATTTTAACCGTATATTATCTACGTAAGTAGAGCTTTTAAAATATCTAATAAACCATTTATATTAATTAGTTTAAAGTTTTGAACTGGTAGTCTTACTTTATAAATTAAATTTGTATGAGCTATTCTGCCAAGTATTTTATACTTGCATCTATATAAAAAAATCCTCAATTGAGAGCCCATAAAAGGGGCTTCAATTGAGGATTTTTCTTTACTATATAGCCTTACAAAGAATTTGTTCAGCTTTTTCTACTACTTCTGGAGCCGGTGCTTGTTTACCTTTTAGTGGGTAATCATATCCCATTTGGTCCCATTTGTATGCTCCCATACTGTGATAAGGTAAGACTTCTACTTTTTCAACAGTTTTTAGGGTTTTGATATATTCTGCAGTTTTGATTAGATCATTTTCGTCATCAGTAATGCCTGGCACTAGAACGTGGCGAATCCATAACGGAATTCCAGCGTCCGATACGATGCGTCCAAATTCTAAGATATGAGCATTATCTTTTCCAGTTAATTCTTTATGTTTAACTGGATCGATTTGCTTGATGTCTAACATAATCATGTCAGTAACAGAGAATAATTCTTTTAATTGTTGTTTACGCTCTTCAGTTGAAAGAACTAGATCTCCTGAAGTATCAAGGTTAGTATGAATGCCATGTTTCTTACACTCCTTAAATAATTCAGTTACGAACTCCATTTGTAATAAGGCTTCTCCACCACTAACGGTGATTCCTCCGCCTGAAGCATCAAAAAATTCCTTGTACTTAATAAGTTCGTTAATGATTTCAGAAATTTCAGTTTTTTTACCTTCTTTCATTTTCCAAGAATCTGGATTATGGCAGTAGGCGCATCTTAATCCACACCCTTGAACAAAGACAATAAATCTAAGTCCAGGGCCATCGACCGTACCAAAAGTTTCTATAGAGTGTACATATCCATTCATACTATCACCTTATTCTATCTATCGTTAACCAACCTTACATTGTTTCATGCATTGTGCGGTTGATTACGTCTAATTGTTGAGCACGAGTTAACTTGATGAAGTTTACTGCGTATCCTGATACACGGATTGTTAATTGAGGGTATTTCTCTGGGTGATCCATAGCATCTAATAAAGTATCGCGGTTGAATACGTTGATATTTAAATGATGACCTTTTTTAGTGATATAAGCATCCATGATAGCTACTAAGTTAGCAACACGTTCTTCTTCAGTACGTCCTAATGCTTTCGGTACTAATGAGAATGTATTTGAGATTCCATCTTGAGCGAACTCGAATGGTAATTTAGCAACAGATGACATTGAAGCGATAGCTCCTTTTTCGTCACGTCCGTGCATTGGGTTAGCACCTGGAGCGAATGGCTCACCAGCTTTACGACCACATGGAGTTGTTCCTGTTTTCTTACCGTAAACAACGTTTGATGTGATTGTTAAGATTGATTGAGTTTGCACTTTAGCGCGGTATGGTTTATGTTTTTTGATTTTAGTCATGAATGTTTTCATGATTTCAACTGCGATATCATCTACGCGATCATCGTTGTTTCCGTATTTAGGGAAATCTCCTTCAACTTCGAAATCAACTGCAACACCGAATTCGTCACGAACTGGTTTTACTTTAGCGAATTTGATTGCTGATAATGAGTCAGCTACAACTGATAATCCAGCGATTCCTGTTGCTGAAACGCGTTCTGCATCAGTATCATGTAACGCCATTTCAATGCGCTCATAGCTGTATTTGTCATGCATGTAGTGGATAACATTTAATGTATTTACATATAATTCTGCTAACCAATCCATTACTTCATCGAAGTTTTCCATTACTTTTTTGTAATCTAATACATCATCAGTTAATGGCGCGAAGTTTGGTGCAACTTGTGCTTTAGATTTTTCATCTACTCCACCGTTGATTGCATATAATAATGCTTTCCCTAAGTTAGCACGTGCTCCGAAGAATTGTAATTGTTTACCAATTTTCATTGGTGATACACAACAAGCAATTCCGTAATCATCTCCGTAAAGAGGACGCATGATGTCATCATTTTCATACTGAATAGCAGATGTTTTGATTGACATTTTTGCACAGTAATCTTTGAATCCTTTAGGTAATTTAGTTGACCATAAAACTGTTAAGTTTGGCTCTGGAGCTGGTCCTAAGTTATCTAATGAATGTAAGATACGGAATGAGTTTTTCGTTACTAATGGTGTTCCATCAGTCGCGATACCACCGATTGATTCAGTTACCCAAGTTGGGTCTCCTGAGAATAATTCATTGTAATCTGGTGTACGAGCGAATTTAACAAGACGTAATTTCATAACGAAATGATCCATCATTTCTTGTGCTTCTTGCTCAGTGATTACACCATTTAAGATGTCACGTTCAATATAGATATCTAAGAATGTTGATACACGTCCTAATGACATTGCAGCACCATTTTGTTCTTTAATTGCAGCTAAGTAACCAAAGTATACACCTTGAATAGCTTCTTTAGAAGTTGTAGCTGGTTTTGAAATATCAAATCCATGTTGTGCTGCCATTTGTTTTAATTCTTTTAAAGCACGGTATTGTTCAGAAATTTCTTCGCGTAAACGAATGTTTTCTTCAGACATTACTTTTGAAGTATTGTTATGGTCATTTAATTTTTCAGCCATTAAACGGTCAATTCCGTATAATGCAACACGACGGTAGTCTCCGATAATACGTCCACGTCCGTAAGCATCTGGTAATCCTGTAATGATTCCTGATTTACGAGCAGCGCGCATTTCAGCTGTATAAGCATCGAATACACCTTGGTTATGAGTTTTACGGAACTCAGAGAAGATGTGGCTAATCTCTGGATCTACTTCATATCCGTAAGATTTACAAGTTGTTTCAGCCATACGGATTCCACCGTAAGGTTGTAAAGAACGTTTAAAAGGTTTGTCAGTTTGGAACCCAACGATTGTTTCTAATTCTTTATTTAAATATCCTGGGTCATGAGAAACGATAGAAGATACTACTTTAGTATCCATATCAAGAACGCCACCAGCTTCACGCTCTGCTGTTGTTAATTCCATAACTTGATCCCATAATTTTGTTGTTGCTTCAGTTGCTCCAGTTAAGAAAGCATCATCACCTTCATAAACTGTGATGTTTTCTACGATGAAATCGCGAACATCGATTTGTTGTTGCCATTTGTTTCCTTTAAAGCCTTGCCAAGCTTCCATAGTTATTTCCTCCTTGGTTGTTCATACTCAAATCCTGGTTTTTTTGAATCGTTGGTTTCAAATAACGTACTCATTTATTTTACAACACGATCCGACCTTTTGCAAAGTTTTTGACTTTTAAACATCATAATATTTAGATCAAACCCCCACTTAAACATTATAACGTATATATCTTTTACAATTTCTATTATATTTCCAAAATCATGAAAATGCAACCGAAATACTCAGAATTTTTTATAAATTTTAATTAAAAAAGAGGACAGGTTAAAAAGAACAAAAATTTGCGTTTAGAATGGGAATAAATTGTTGAAGATTAGTAAAGTTTCAATTTTAACTCATTTTGAAATTTCTCATGAAATCGACTCCGTTTTTTATTATGACCCATTTTAAAGATATAAAAAGGAAGTTAGGTAAAAAAAGAGGACTGAATTAAAAAGAGGAGAGGAGAAGGGGGAAAAAATGAAGAAAAAAAGAGGAGGGAACTCAACTAGATTTGTAAGTCTAGCTTTTCTCCCTTCTCTTTTTATACACATGCCAGAACACCCATTACTTCAGTTGTGGGATGAATGGCACATCTGTTAATTTTAATCACTAGTTTATATCCTTTTAAAGTTTTAATAGTTACTATGAATGTGAACAAATGTTTTAGGGTAAACTATAACAGACTAAATTTTAAAATTTTCTAGTGTCTTTAGAAAATATAAACGAGTTGCAATCTACCAAGTTAATAAGTAACGTGAGGTGATCCCCCTGATACAAATGAAAACCTACAAATTCAAACTTTGTCCAACTAAAGTACAACAAGAATTGATTGATAAAACAGTTGGCTGTTGTCGTTTTGTTTTCAATTATTCATTAGCCAAACAACGTGACAAAGATAACATGT
>JBOFCV010000195.1:0-7747 GCA_051646305.1 Turicibacter sp. | reverse complement strand
CTGTCAATAATAAGGAAACAGAATTTTTAACCCAAGAAGAATGCATTTTGTTGTTAAATAGTTTTAATACCGCTAATATTGTGGAGCTGCGTAATAAGACCATTATGTCATTGGCATTAACCACGGCGCTTCGTAAATCTGAAATGATTAACATTAAGCTTTCAGACATTAAGAAGTTTTCTGAGTATGATGTCATTCATATTATTCGAAAAGGAAATAAGAAAGATATGATAAAGATTCGCCCAGAAGTAAAGCTGTTAATCGACGAGTATATCAATCGAACAGATCGTAGTTATGAAGAGAATCCCGCTGCTTATCTGTTTATTGGTCATTCACGTAACAAGTTGAATAATGAAAAACTTGATCCGAGTGCGTTGAATTATATGATGAAGTCGGTTTGTAAAAAAGCAGGGATTGAAAAAAAATTAAAAGTTCACTCGACGCGTCACACTGCCATCACACTCGCGATAACCGGTGGAGCGAGTATCGAAAAAGTCAGAGATTTTGCTGCGCATAAGAATATCATCACGACCAATCGCTATGTTCACTCGATTGATAAGATGAAAGATAATGCCGGAGATTTAATTGATATTTTTTAATTTTTAACCAGAAGGGGTACTCTTAGTTAAGGGAGCCCCTTTTTAAACATCGTATGTGATAAAAGTGGACTAAGCTTGAAAAGAGGATCTAAAGAACTCTGTTGAAATAGCAATGAGAATAAATATTACAAAAATAACCAAAAACACCTGTGGCTGGTTGACATAGGGATGTAAGCGTGTTAGATTAGTACTATTATAAAAAGAAAGGTGTGGTTTAAATGTTAAGGTTAACGGTTGTGATTCAAACATAATTGAATAGCCGGCAATTGATATTTTTTAAAAAATAGTCAATTCCAAACAATAACCTAAAACTGCACTGAAAATTTTTAGCAGCACGATATGGTATCGTGTTTTTTTTATACCCGCAGAAAGGAATTTTTCTGCGGGTTTTTCATATGCAGCGCTATAGGAGAGAAAGGCATCACGTTAAATCGACGGGATGAGTCAAAGATACAAAAGAAGGCGGGGATTTTTAATGATAAAAGTGGAACAATTAACAAAAGAATTTAAAAGTAATAAAAAATATCCGGGTTTTAAAGGGGCTATCAAATCATTCTTCTCCAAAGAATACATCATCAAAACAGCCGTTAATCAGATTAGCTTTGATATTTCCAAGGGAGAAATTGTTGGTTATATTGGAGCCAATGGTGCGGGAAAATCAACAACGATTAAAATGATGACAGGGATTTTAACACCGAGCAGTGGAACCGTTACAGTTGATGGCATTATCCCGTACGAAAATCGCGAGAAAAACGCAAAGGATATAGGGGTTGTGTTTGGTCAACGGACTCAATTATGGTGGGATCTCCCCCTAAGTGAAACCTTCTCACTCTTAAAAGATATCTATGATGTTTCAGATGAGGATTTTAATGAGCGAATGGCCTTTCTAAATGAGGTATTAGAATTGAAAAGTTTCTTATTAAGTCCTGTCCGTACCTTATCTCTTGGACAAAGAATGCGTGCCGATATTGCAGCAGCTCTCATTCACAACCCGAAAGTTATTTATTTAGATGAACCTACTATTGGACTGGATGTTATCGTAAAAGAAAATGTTCGTCGTGCCATAAAGGTGATTAACCAAAAATATGGGACCACCATTATCCTAACGACACATGACTTAAACGATATTGAAGAACTTTGTAAACGAATCATCATTATTGATGAAGGAAAAAAACTATACGATGGGAGTTTAGAAGAAATCAAAAATAAATACGGGTATATGACGACCCTTGATATCCAAACAAAAAAACATATTAGGGTGGCAGAACTCGACTTAAATGAAAAACTAAGTCTTAGTGAAGAGGATTTAGTGGTAACATCTGATGACAATAAATTAAGTGTCACGTTTAATAAAACAAAAACGTCGGCTTCTGATGTCATGTTCCATATCATGAATGAGTATCGTGTTCTTGATTTCACAGTTAAGGAAACGAGTATCGAGGATATTATAAAGAAAATTTATCGAAACGAGGTGTAAGGTATGAGTGTGCAATCAGATATAAAAACCTACAAACCCTTTGCACTAAACGTTTTTTTGCGTCAATTATCGTATAAAGCCAATGCCATCATGTTTTTTCTGGGCGACGGAATTATTTTAATTGTGACCTATTATCTTTGGAAGGCTATTTATGGTAGTTCCGAAGAATCGATTATCAATGGCTTTACGTTTAATGAAATGGTGATTTATGTGATCATGTCATTTTTAACGAGTCTAATCATTTCCACTGATATTAGTTATGACATTATGTCCGAGGTCAAGGATGGTTCGATTGCTATTAACCTCGTCCGCCCGATTAATTATGAAAAGCGCATGTTATTTCAAGGGCTTGGGAACGTCCTTTATAACTTTGTCGTTATTTTTATTATTGGCTCGATTGCACTGACATTATTTTTATACCATTCGGGAATGACGCTTAGTATTTGGCGAGTGATAGCTTATTTTATTAGTATAGTCTTCGGGATTTTATTGAACTTTTACTATAGTTATATGTTCGGTTTACTATCCTTTAAATTTACTAACATGTGGGGGCTTTCTCAAATCATGGGGGCGATCACCCAACTTTTATCAGGGGCTTTAATTCCGATCGTCTTTTTCCCAGAGTGGGCGCAAGGACTCTTTAATTTCTTACCGTTTAGTTCGATGATCTATACACCGACCATGATTTATTTAGGAAAAATAAGCGGAATGGAAGTCATCAATGCCCTTGTGATTCAAATAATTTGGGTTATCATCTTATCATTAGGTGCAAAAATATTGTGGAAAAAACTAATTAAACAGCTTGTGATATTAGGGGGGTGAATCAATGAAACGATATGCAAAATTATATGTGAAGTTTATGCAACAATATATCAAAGCATTGATGGAGTATCGTGGTGACTTTGTTTTAGGCCTGTTCGGCTTCTTGTTTGTTCAAACGGTAGGTGTTATTTTTCTACAGTTAGTCTTTAATACGATTCCTAGCTTAAATGGATGGAGTTTTTATGAAATTCTATTTATCTATGGATTTGCCCAAATTCCAAGGGGGATTGACCATGTGTTTACCGATTATCTTTGGATTTTTGCTTCAAGAACTATTGTAAAAGGAGAATTTGATCGCTATTTACTCAGACCGTTAAACCCATTGTTTCAAGTCATTTGCGAACGATTCCAACCGGATGGGTTTGGTGAAATCATTGTTGGGACACTACTTGTCGTGACTGCGTCATTAAAACTGAATCTTCACTTCTCATTACTAGATATCATCACCTTTATCTTTGTGGTCTTATGTGCCACGGTGATTTATACGGCAATTAAATTAGCGGTAGCCTCGCTTGCCTTTTGGGTCAAGTTTGCACAATCCTATTTATTTATGGTTTATCAGTTAAGTGGATTTGCTAAATACCCGGTAACGATTTATCCGAATTCAATAAAAGGAATTTTAACGTTTATTATTCCATTTGCTTTCACAGGATTTTATCCAGGGGCGTATTTTTTAGGAAAAGGGGATGTTTATACGGGTGTTGTGTTGACTTTCCTCATTGCCGCAGTCTCCATTACGATTGCTTATCAGATTTGGTTAAAAGGAATGAGTATTTACGAAAGTTCAGGGAATTAACTAGAGCTAAATAACTCAGTTGGAATAAGGGATCTAGAAAAGCCATTTAACCCGATCGATTTCTATGTCATTATCATTAACAGATTAAAATGGGTTTTCATAGGAGAAACCCGTTTTAATCTAAAGTATTTAGAAGAAAGAAAAGAGGCGGAATCGCATGTTGATTAGACCGTATCAACTAGAAGATGAGCAAGCACTTAGCCAGTTATTAAAAGCATCTAATCGTGACCTAGCAAATGAAGTCTTAGAAAATAGAAGTGAGGAACATGACATTCTAATACTAGACGCTGAGGTAATTCAGGGATATGCAATTTTAAAAGAGAGACGATGCAATCAAGGAATTGAAATTGATCTTTATGTTTCACCAGAATGTAGAGGTCAAGGGTATGGCACACAGCTTTACAAAGAACTACTGACGATAGCTAGTAATAAAGAAAGTCATGTGGTGATAGCATCAGTCATAAACGAAAAACAAGAGTCAAAAGTCTTTCTTAATCAACAAAATTTCAGTTATTGGTTTGGTTATCATGAAATGATCTATAAAGGGACGCATCAACCAGAAAGTAATTTACCTTTTATCAGGTACAGTGATTCCTATTTTGAAAAATATGTCGCCTTACTTGCTGAAGGGTTTTACGAGTTGCGTGAGGCTAATCAAATTCACCCCTTTATTTGTTGCCAACCAAGTGATGAATTTAGAAAGATGTTGTCACAGAAACAAACTTCTATCTACCTCCTACTAGATGAGACGGATGAAATAATAAGTACATTCAATGTTTCGCACGGGCATTTGGATGATATTGTAGTCAATAAGAGGTATCAAAACCAAGGATATGGAAGAAAGACAACACAAGCTGCCATTAATATGGCACGCGCTCAACAGCCAAAGGAAATAACCCTAGATGTCGTGTGTTGGAATCAAACAGCCTACAACCTATATGCTTCATTAGGCTTTGAAGTCACGAGAACAGTAGAACTGTACAGAAAGAAAATAAAAAATTAAAATTGTCTTAAGTTTTTTTTATTATTGGCTCTGTTTTAAATAGTGGTTAGTACCTTGAAAATTATTTAAAGTGGCACAAATGGATAAATACATTTAGCACTGATAAAGAGATAATACGAACTAGAAACTTTATAGTTCATAGTAATATAGCACATAGTTATACTTTCGTTAAGGATTTCAAATTAAGAGTACCTATATTTATTTAATCTTACTTTTGTTTTCACAAAAGATATATTTATGAGAGGTGGTTTGATTTTTTAACTACCCAATTAATAAGAATTTAACACTTAGATTAAATTGAAACATGTATTATTGCGACGTAATTATCGTAAATTTTAAGTTGTAAATTATGAACTTGTAGGAGAGACAAAAAATGATGGAAATAATAGCATATGAGATGCAGTTTTTAAGTAAAACTGGCCAAGAATCAGGTGTAAAGTTAGAATTGTTTAGTGATGATTTTTATTCCAAATATGCAAAAATATATAATCAATGTTTCTTTGAGATGAGAAAAAACTTAAATGTTGAACCGTATAACTTTTATTCCGAAATTGAGCAATTAGATAATAAAAAACAAAATATCTATGTTCTATGGGATGATAATACACTTGTAGGGTCAGTTGCATGCAATGGAAATGAGATAGATGATTTGATAGTTAACAAAGCCTATCAGAACAAAGGAGTAGGAAGAAAATTACTACTTTGGGCAATTGAACATATTAGAAGTACTAATGATGAGCCAATTGTTCTTCGTGTCGCAAAATGGAATGAAAAAGCTTTAAAGCTTTATTTAGATAATGGTTTTGAGATAAGTAAAATTGAAAAAATCAGATAAATTCTAATTTATCTATTAAATATAATGAACAATTGATAAAATATTATAATTTTATCCACTTTTATATGTTCTATTATCAACCGTTATTTAAAACAGAGCCTTATCATTTAAATAGATTCAAATTCTAAAGCATGATAACAAGGATTATTGGCCGCACTTATCCAGTATGTCATGCATAAATAAAAAAATCGCTAGGAAAGAGAGGCCACTGAAAAACTAAAGATAACTCATAAAGCTTAGTAAAAATGAATTGAATAATTAAAAAATCATAGAAAACGGAACGATGCGGCCTGTTTCTCTATGATTTTTTATCGTTTAAAGACTAACTTGTATCACCCAAATTAATTAAAGTGACTTTTTCAGTGATCTCAGGAAAGATGGCGATTTTTTTATTTATACGGGCTATAGAAGTGAATAAAAGCTTCTTTAAAAACTTCATTATATATGATTGTTTTGTAAGCGCTTGTAATAATTAAATGTGAACCATCGTATAATGTAAAAATAGCGAGATTAGGGGAGATTAGCATGAGAAAAAAATTGATGTTAACTGCATTGGTACCATTTTGTTGTTATGTGGGGATGTTATGGTGTACTCTATTAAATCAAGGTACAGATTTGAACTGGTGGTTTTCAGGTTTAAGTTTGCTATTATTATTGACAGCAGGATTGCTCATCGGAAACCGGTATTCGATAGGATATGGGATGCTTATTCTATATGGAATCATAATCTACGCAATAGGGATTAGTGATTCAACGGTAGACTATGCACAACAACTCGTCGGAGGATCCCTTATTTTATATACGATTCTATTATTGACCTACGAGGAGTTTCAAAATAAAAAAGAAAAGAGCTGAATTGGACAAAAGTAAACGAATAAAAGTATCATGATTAGCGTTAATTTAGCTGTTGTTTTTTCTGATAAAAATTAATAAAGGACAGTCGATGTAGTAAAAATGAACACGAGCTTTAGATTGAGACGTCCTAAATGATGGTGTGTATTTAGACAATATGTTACAATAATCATAGTCAATTAGGAGAAAGGTGTGTCATTTTATGTGGATTTTATATGCATTTATCTCTGCTTTTTTTGCGGGTGTCACTTCAATTCTTGCTAAAATTGGAATTAAAGAGACCGATTCGCATTTAGCAACAGCTATCAGGACCATTGTTGTTTTAATCTTTGCGTGGCTCATGGTTTTTATTGTGGGTTCATTTAATACGATTGTTGAAATAAGTCCAACTTGTTTAATATTTTTACTGTTATCAGGATTAACAACTGGGGGATCATGGATTTGCTACTTTAAAGCTTTGCAATTAGGCGATGTCAATAAGGTGGTACCCATCGATAAATCGAGTACGATTTTAACGATGATTCTTGCCTTTATCTTTTTAGGTGAATCCATTACATTAACCATGATAATTGGAATGGTAGGGATTGGAATCGGTACTTATCTGATGATTGAGAAAAAAGTAACCGATACTTTTGAAACCACTGATAACAAGTGGCTTATCTATGCCATTTTATCTGCTGTATTTGCTAGTTTAACCTCAATCCTTGGAAAAATTGGAATTGAAAATGTTGATGCAAACCTTGGAACAGCAATCAGAACCATTGTCGTCCTCATTTTAGCCTGGGGGATTGTATTTGCCGGACAAAAGCACCGTGAAATTAAAAATATTGATTCTAAAAGTTGGTTTTTTCTTCTAGTATCAGGACTAACGACAGGATTATCATGGATGTTTTACTACCATGCCCTCCAGGAAGGACTTGCAAGTATCGTGGTCCCCATCGATAAACTAAGTATTTTAGTCACGGTTCTATTTGCCTATATCTTCTTGAAAGAAAAGTTAACAAAAAAATCACTGTTAGGCTTAGTTTTAATTGTTGTTGGAACCTTGGCATTACTTATTTAAATTAAAAGTAATTAAAACAGACCACGTATTCATTTGTTTGAATCGGGTCTGTTTTTTAGTCGTGAAGTTAAAATATAGTGTGACAGAGGTTAAACTTTGGAAAAGGTATCTATCTGAATTTAGGATGTTTCATAATATCTTTAATAGTCCGCTGTAGCAATTAATAAACTAAAAAAACTAGGCTATAAAATCGGATAAGGTAATTGTTCACCATCAAATGATTCGAAGTATAACGCAGCGGGACATGTCAACTACAAACAGCTTATTGAAGAGGTATATAACGTCGACAGTACGATAAAC
>JBOFCV010000168.1:0-3032 GCA_051646305.1 Turicibacter sp. | reverse complement strand
CTCCTGGTTGTAACAATTCTGTTTTAGCAAAGGCCCCTAACACTTTAGCAGGTTTTCCAAGCTTACCTTGTGGCGCACTATAATAGACTTGTACAACTTCTTTTCCGGCGTAGGTTGCACCTGTATTAATCACTTCTACTAAAAGATTTAATTTAGCATCCAGACCAACACCCGTGACTGTGACACTTGTTGTATTTATTTTAAATGTTGTATACGATAATCCGTATCCAAATTCATATTGAACCGCATCTGGATTAAAAGTTTCAAAGTATCGGTATCCCACGTAAATATCTTCTTGGTATTCATTTCTAGTCAAACTTCCAAAATTAGCATGAGATGGATAATCTTCAATTCGATACGCAATTGTATCACTCATTTTACCACTTGGTGTTACTTGACCTGATAAGACATCTGCTAATGCATTTCCACCTTCAATTCCACCATGCCAGGCATATAAAATGGCATCAATTCGATTTTGGTACACCTCGTCATTAACCCAACTCATATCCATAATATTTGAAACATTTAAAATAACTGCCACGTGTTCAAAGTGTTGGGTCACACTTAACAACATCGCTTTTTCTTCTAATGTTAATCGATAACTTCCAACCCGATCGGCATTATCTTGATCTTCACCTGCTGTACGCCCAATGATCACTATCGCTTTTTCTGATACTTCTTTAGCAGCACTTACCATCTCATCAGTTAATGGCATTTCTTGTTGATGCCAAGGTTCGGCTGCCCAACCTCCACCGCCATTATCAAATGGATGATCTATTAGCCAATTTTCATATTCTTTTGCTAGTGTTTCATTGATTGTAATAATCGAATTATTTCGTAACCCTTCTAGTGCGTTAACAAAATACTCAACATTTACCGCCCCGCCGGAACCGGTACCGCTACGATAATAATTAATCTGGCATCGACCGAATACTGATAAAACTTCATTTTCTTTAATCGGAAGCATTTGATGATTATTTTTTAATAAAACCATCCCTTCCGCTGCCACCCCGCGACTAAACTCTGCAAAACCTTCTAATGGTACACCAATTTTAGATTCATTCATACCTTTAATCCCCCTATTTCCCACCATGGAAATGATGATTCACTCATTATTTGTTAGATGATTTCATTATT
Source organism: Turicibacter sp. (assembly GCA_051646305.1). Classification (GTDB taxonomy): domain Bacteria; phylum Bacillota_I; class Bacilli_A; order MOL361; family Turicibacteraceae; genus Turicibacter. The sequence goes on along the minus strand of JBOFCV010000168.1, from coordinate 1,895 downwards.
TATCCTTCACCGGAATGTTATCGTCTGATGTTCAATAACTAATCACGATTCATAAATGATATAACTCATACCTATAAATAATATATATGTAAACGTTTGTAATGTCAATTGATTCCAGATAATCCGCTGTATTTGTCTATATGTTTAACCAGATAAAATAGTTTTAATGACGTTGTAAACTACTTGAAAACCTTACCTATTCATCGTCGTTCAATTCATACATAAATAGACTGGTCATTTTTATTAACTTTTTCTAAGATTTATAAAATAAATACATTTTTAGGCTTTTAACATATACTATTCTAACGATAAATATGACGATAACGACCGTTTATAATTTTTGAATGGAGGTGCGAAGATGAGTTTAGAACCCACAAAAGAAGCATCCGTTGAGACAGATATAAAACTAGATATTATTCGTGATGGTCGACTGGCGACTTGGCTATTCATTATCGGTTGTCTTTTTTATTTTTATGCTTATAATGAAGAAGAACAAGGAATTATTGATGATACTAAAACTGCTGTAAACGGTGTTCATGCGGCAAAAGCTTTAGAAATTGCCGCTTTTATCTTACTCATTGGCGTCATCATTTTTGCAATTAACGCCTTCAGAAAATTAGATTTATTAGTCAACAAACAACAAACAAATCCAACGATTATAAAAGGGCAAAATTTAGTTGCTTTCTCGAATTTAATAAAAGTTATCGGATTTGCAGGCGCTGCTGCTGGATATCATATCATCGCTGATGAAGAAGAAAAAAATCAAGTAAAATAACAAAACGCCTCGGACTATTAAAGAGGCGTTTTGTTATTTACTTGATAACGCGATAAATAAATTCTTCTAATATATTTAAAATTGAATGACTCCAAAAACTTGCGCCACCATGATCAGCACCTTGTACTTTGTAAAATGTTATGTCTTTATTGTATTTTTCTAAAGCTTCTACTAATAGGATACTTTGGTTAAATGGAACAAGGCGATCTTTATCTCCATGGAAAATTAGCGTCGGAGGAATGACTTTATCTTGTGCGATATAATTCATGACGATTGTGGGTTTTACAAGTTCCAAGTTTTTTAGAACGTGCTTCTGACCAATTAAAAAACCTTCTGGACTACTTTTTTCAATATGATTTTGAGTTGAAGGGACATCATTCATTCTTGAAATATCCGTCGGACCATAAAAGTCTATAACGCCTTTGACAGAACAATCGTATTTGAAATGAGCGTCGTTTTTCTCGGTTAAGTCTTGCTCTCCGGTAAATCCAACCATTAGTGAGGTATGTCCCCCTGATGAATCACCAAATATCACTACTTTCTCTGTGTCTATCCCATACACATCGGCATTTTCTTTGATATAGCGTACAGCTGCTTTTACGTCATGAATTTGAGCTGGGAATGGAGCCACTTCGGATGGACGATACTCAACTAATACGATAACAAAGCCTTTCTCCGCTAGTTTTGTTAGCCTTGGAACACTGTCCAACACATTTTGTTTATGCCAAGCTGATCCGGGTACATAGACAACGGTTGGCCTGTTTATCATCTCATCATTTATATCTTTTGGCACTAGGATTTGAAGTTTTAATGTTTCCGATTCTCGGTTAATGTATTCCACATCTCTGATCCAACGGACATTTAACAACTCAATTTCTCCTTGTATAACTTTCATTTCTGCTGTTGATTCATCACTCACAGGAAATTCATGATATGATACCATCTTTGGTTCTATCAAATTAATCGCCTCTTCCATAGTTATATTTCAAAAATATTATGATCTTTCTTAATCATACTACGTTAAATCCGTGATAACAATTCTCATATGGTTTGTATTTATTCTAAAAGGGAATAAATAACTGAAACTCGTTTTCGTATTTATAATTTAATAAAATAGGTT
>JBOFCV010000137.1:0-4281 GCA_051646305.1 Turicibacter sp. | reverse complement strand
CCGCTGAAAGAAAAGGGATTATCCGTAAGTCGAAACAACGCAATAAAACATTCCACTGGCAAATATATACTCGTCATGGATGATGATGTGACATTTTCAATATCTTCAATAGATGAGTTATTAGAACAAGCTGAGAGAGAACATGTAGATGTTGCAACGTATTATCATAGATATTCCGATGGAACAACGACACTACGAAAAGGAAATTCTTTCATACATAATAAATTTAATATATCAAGCCCTTCATCTATAGATATTTGCATAAAGAGAAGCGCAATCATAGGTTGCAATATAAAATTTGATGAAAATTTTGGTTTAGGCGCCATATATCCCTCTGGTGAAGAGATGATTTTCCTATCTGATTGCTTAAATAACAACCTACTAGTTAAGCGCTATCCTATTGAAATATGCACTCATCCTCCTGTTGCTTCAGGCCTTGATTTCTACACATCTCTAGATAAAACAGTGGCAAAATATGCGATGTTAAAACGGATCTTTCCTGTTGCCGGTCAATATATCTTTATTTTATTCGTCATAAAAAAGATGCCTCAAGCATTTAAAGCAAATAAATTAATTCATTTTATAAAGAATTCATTCATTAGTTTTATGAAAAATTAGTTATTAAACTTTTCAGTTTTTGATAAGTGGATTTAAAGTTTATGTTTAGTGAGATATTCAAGAAGGGAATATATAACCTAGGGGTTGAAATTAGAAACCCTAGTTACACCAGTTTATTCAATGAGCTTAAAAGAACCGAATTCTCGAGTTTGGATGAACTGCATATTATTCAGGAGAAAAAGTTAAAGTTAATATTGCACTTTGCATATAATCATAGCATTTTTTATAAAACAAAATTAGATGAATTAGGCCTCATTGATTGGGATAAGCCTTTTGATACGCTGAGTAAATTATCGATAATAAGCAAGACAGACTTAATAAATCACAATGAAGATATTCATACGGTAAAAAACTATAAATTTAAGAAGTTATTCTTCTCTGAAACATCTGGATCAAGTGGTGAGCCACTTGTCTTTTACAAAAATGAGCGTTGGGATTCATCAAATCGGGCTTCTATTGCCAGAGGTATGAGTTGGTATGATGTTGAACCATGGGAACGCAATGGTTATTTTTGGGGGTATTCATTTTCTTTTTTTTCCAAACTTAAAATTAGCATATTTGATTGGTTACTGAACCGCTTTAGAATATTTTCTTATAGTGATAAGAGCATTGAGAGTTTTATTTCAAAGGCAAAACATGCGACTTATTTGCATGGTTATAGTTCAATGATATATGAAGTCGCCAATAAGATTAATGACCTCGGATTGCAATTAACTAACTTAAAATTTGTCAAAGGTACATCAGAGAAAATCTATGGGCATTATCAAGATGCTGCGAAAAAAGCTTTTGGGTGTAAGATTATTAGTGAATATGGAGCCGCAGAAGCTGGTATAATTGCTTTTGAATGTCCGCATGGGAATATGCATCTGAATGAAGAAACATGTATTGTAGAGATTATTGATAACCATATAGTAGTAACAAATTTAGAGGCTTACTCATTCCCAATTATTCGCTATGCATTAGGAGATTATGTTAAGTTGAGTGATAAACCTTGCTCATGTGGACGTTCGCATCGAGTTATCGAAGAGGTATTGGGGCGAGTAGGTAAAAATATTTACGGTCATAATGATAAAACATTCCCATCACTTACTCTTTATTATATTTTCAAACGTTTAGCATTAGAAGAGAATTTGCAATTAAATTATAAAGCAGAGCAATACAAAAAAGGAGAGATAATAGTCAATGTAGATAGAGCGTTAACCGGTAAAGAGCAGGAGAAGTTATTTGATGTGGCAGATTCATATTTCGATGGATCGTTATCTATAATAATTAATGACGGTGTCAAAATACATGACAAATCAAAAAAACTTAAAGATTTTGAGTCTTATGTTTGAGTGGTTGATGATGTTTTTATGTGGCGCTCTCTATTGAGGTTTGTATATTTATGAATGAAGTAGCCATAAGTGACATTCTTAGTCCCCGCCCCCTAGTTTCAATTATTATGCCATCGTATAATTCGGCCAATACCATTGTTGATAGTATTAAAAGCGTACAGGCACAGGACTACTTGCATTGGGAGTTATTGATTACTGATGATGGTTCTAATGACAATACTGTGGAACTTGTTCATCAATTATCAAAAACTGACCCACGCATAAAAATCAGAGTTAACTCTATAAACTCTGGTGCTGGTTTCTCTAGAAATCAGTCTATTGAACGCTCTGAAGGTAAGTATATTGCATTTTTAGATGCCGATGATCTCTGGATGCCTCATAAGCTAAGCACCCAGGTTGCTTATATGGAAAAAACTTGTTCTGTATTTAGTTACACTGCATATCAAAAATTCTCAGATGCTGGCTTGAGGGGAATATTTATGCCACCAACTCGAGTAACTTATAAGGAACTGCTCCGAGGAAGTGTGATTGGTTGCCTCACAGCTATGTTTAATGCGGAGATTTTGGGTCGACAGACAATGCCATTAATCCGTAAGAGACAAGATATGGGACTGTGGCTAAAATTACTTCAGCTTTGTAAAGAAGCGCATGGAATTCCACAAGTTCTAGCTCAATATAGAGTTGATAGTGGTATGACTCAAAATAAATTCAATGCAGCTTGCTATCAATGGCGTTTATATCGTAACGTAGTCGGTTTAAATTTTATACAAAGCGTATGGAATTTTGGATGGTACGCACTAAACGGTTTTATTAAGTACAGGAAATAATAATGAAGATTGCTATCGCTGGCACGGGCTATGTCGGATTATCAAATGCCGTTTTACTGGCACAACACCATGAGGTGGTTACAGTCGATCTGATTGCCAGCAAGGTTGAGCTTATCAATCAGCGCCACTCCCCCATCGTCGATAAAGAGATTGAAAGCTATCTTGCCAGAAATGATCTCAATTTACGAGCAACCCTTAATAAAGAAGAGGCTTATCAAGGGGCTGCCTTCGTTATTATTGCGACGCCTACTGATTACGATCCTGAAACCAACTACTTCAATACCAGCACGGTAGAGTCAGTGGTAAAGGATGTTATGGCGATCAATCCCGATGCGGTGATGGTGATCAAATCAACCATTCCGGTCGGCTTTACCGCTCGGCTGCGTGAAGAGTTGGGGTGTGACAATCTTATTTTCTCGCCGGAGTTTTTGCGTGAAGGGCGTGCTCTTTATGACAACCTGCACCCGTCTCGCATTGTTGTGGGTGAGCGTTCCGAACGGGCTCACGTGTTCGCCAATTTACTATTGGAAGGAGCGATCAAGAAAGATGTGCCCGTACTTTTTACCGACAGCACAGAAGCCGAGGCGATCAAGCTGTTTTCCAATACCTACCTTGCCATGCGGGTTGCTTTCTTTAATGAACTTGATACCTATGCTCAATTACACCACCTTGATAGCCGTCAAATTATTGAAGGTATCGGCCTAGACCCACGTATAGGGAATCACTACAACAATCCATCATTTGGCTATGGCGGATACTGTTTACCTAAAGATACTAAGCAATTATTGGCAAATTATAGCAATGTTCCTAACAATTTGATCCGAGCTATTGTTGACTCTAATACAACGCGTAAAGATTTTATTGCCGACTCGATAATTCGTAAAAAACCTAAACAGGTAGGTGTTTATCGTTTGGTAATGAAAGCCGGTTCTGATAATTTCCGCGCTTCAGCCATTCAAGGTGTCATGAAGCGGATAAAAGCGAAAGGGATAGATGTTGTGATATATGAACCTACGTTGAAAGAACCAGCATTTTTCAACTCTAAGGTACTGAGTAATCTGGATGAATTTAAAAAAAGTTGCGATGTGATCATAGCAAATCGAATGGTTTCTGATCTCAATGATGTAACCGACAAGGTTTACACTAGAGATCTCTTTGGTAATGACTAACAATATAACCATCATTTATAGCTAACTCATTAAAACTCTTACATTCCTTTTATCATTACAACTGAAGTACACTTCTAGCACATCAATATAAAACCAGATGTCAATCACATTTTAACATTAAATGTCGCATCAAAAGTGAATTGAGTTGCTGCTAATAATGCTCTGATTGTATTTAACCTCGGTTAGACCCCTGCCTGAACCGCAGTTATATCTTCATAAGTAGATTCTCACAGAAAAAACTCTGATGTAGATAAAACTTCCGTTATGATATTGCAACTTTTAATTTTTGTTCTGATATTTTGCAAATTTAAGGTGTAGCAGTGAAAAGGATCC
>JBOFCV010000123.1:0-13913 GCA_051646305.1 Turicibacter sp. | reverse complement strand
AAATCAGGTGAACGCCATGACTTAAGAGCACCTGACTATGATGATTGGGAATTAAATGGAGATATCTTATTGTATAATTCTGTACTTGATAACGCATTTGAAATTTCATCTATGGGGATAAGAGTAAGCAAAGAATCCTTACTTGCCCAATTAGAAGAAACTAAAACTGTGGATAGAGTGAATTTACCGTATCATCAAAATCTAATTAATGGTCAATATCCATTTACTCTGGGTGGTGGAATTGGTCAATCACGATTATGCATGTATTTTCTTGAGAAATTACATATAGGAGAAGTTCAAAGCTCAATTTGGCCAGAAGAGATGATTGAACTTTGCAAGCAAAATAATATTCATTTACTTTAATAGGAGGAATAAAATTATGGAAAAAGTTGTAGTACGTCAATTGTTTAGAAATGTCGATCGTTATGCCAATCAAACAGTAGAAATCAATGGATGGGTACGTAATAATCGTGCGCAAAAACAATTTGGATTCTTAATGTTAAATGATGGTTCATTCTTTGAAACAATTCAAGTTGTTTACTCAGAAGAAAATTTAGCAAACTTTAAAGAAGTTCAAAAATTCCGTGTCGGTTCGGCTCTTACAATTCGTGGAGAAGTTTTACCAACACCAGAAGGAAAACAACCATTTGAAATTAAGGCCTTAGAAGTTATTTTAGTTGGAGATTGTCCAGAAGATTATCCAATTCAACCAAAACGTCATAGTCGTGAATTCTTACGTGAAGTTGCTCATTTACGTCCACGTACAAACTTATTCTCAGCTGTATTCCGTGTTCGTTCATTAGTTGCTCATGCGATTCACTGCTTCTTCCAAGAACAAAACTTCGTTTATGTTCACACACCAATTATCACAGGGTCAGATGCTGAAGGTGCAGGAGAAATGTTTGCTGTTTCAACAATAGACTTCAACAATGTACCAAGAACTGAAGAAGGTGAAATTGATTTCAAACAAGACTTCTTCGGAAAACAAACAAATTTAACAGTATCAGGACAATTAGAAGCTGAAACGTTTGCATTAGCTTTACGTGATGTTTATACATTCGGACCAACTTTCCGTGCTGAAAATTCAAATACACAACGCCATGCAGCTGAGTTCTGGATGATTGAACCAGAAATCTCATTTGCAGATTTACAAGATGATATGGACTTAGCAGAACGCATGGTTAAGTACGTTATCAATTATGTATTAGAACATGCTCCAGAAGAGATGGCATTCTTCGATGGATTTGTAAGTAAAGGTGTTTTAGACCGAGTGAAGGCTGTTGCTGCATCTGACTTCAAACGTCTACCTTACACAGAAGCTATTGAAATTTTATTAAATTGTGATCGTAAGTTTGAAAATGAAGTTTCTTGGGGAATTGACTTATCAACAGAACACGAACGTTATTTAACAGATGAAGTCTTCAAAGCGCCAGTATTCGTAACAGATTATCCAAAAGATATTAAAGCATTCTATATGCGTTTAAATGATGATCAAAAAACAGTAGCTGCAATGGACCTTTTAGTTCCTGGTGTTGGAGAATTAATCGGTGGTTCTCAACGTGAAGAACGTCTTGATGTTTTAGAAGCTCGTATGGAAGAAATCGGAGTTCCAAAAGAAGATTTAAACTGGTATTTAGATTTACGTCGTTACGGTGGTGTTAAACATGCTGGATTTGGTTTAGGATTTGAACGAATGATTATGTATATCACAGGAGTAGAAAATATCCGTGATGTTGTACCATTCCCTCGTACACCTAAAAATGCTGAATTCTAAAAAATAAAAAAATATCTAACAAGACATTTAATTCTTGTTAGATATTTTTTTAAGTAAATGTGTAACCGCATTCATGAAATGTGAATTTGTTAATAAATTTAAAATAAGATATAATAAGATAACATAGATGAGAATATTACTTGAGAAAAAAACAATATTGGGGAATTTTTTTAATAAAATAGTTTAAACATAACTAAAGATGAATATTGGAAGGATGATTGTATTGGCTACAATGAAAGACGTTGCTAAACTAGCAGGGGTTTCTTTATCCACAACGTCATATGCGTTGAATGGAAGTAATAAAATCAGTGAAGCAACAAAAAATAAAGTCCTTGATGCAGCAAAGCAATTAAATTTTTCACCTAATGCGGCAGCACGCTCTTTAAAAACGAAAAAAACTAAAATAATTGGGGTTATTTTAAGTGATTTTATTGGATCATACTACAGTTCTCTGTTAGCTGGAATCCAACATAAAGCAAATGAGTATGGATATGATGTTATCGTTATTTCTGGGATTCAGACGGGTGAACGATTTATAAGACAGAAATTAGTAGATGGAATGATTATGGTTAATCCTGCTATTGAAGATGATGTTATAAAAGATTATGCAAATGCTGATTTACCATTTATTTTACTAGATCGTAAATTAGAGGGTGAAGGTATTTATAATGTTATGATCAATAATCGTGATGCTTTTTATGAAATCATGCAGTATCACATTAAAAGCGGCCGCAAAAGAATTGCATTTTTCAGTGGAGAAAAATTAACGCAGGATAATACTTATCGATATGAAGGATATTTAAAATCAATTCAAGATAATGAGTTAGTCTACCAAAAAGTTTTCCAAGGAAATTATGTAAAAAATGATGCTTATGATTTAATGAAAGATATTATAAAAGAAGGAATCGATTTTGATGCGATTGCTTGTGCAAATGATTTAATGGCAATTGGTGTGATTGAAGCTTTACGAGAAGCTAAGATTAAAGTTCCAGAAGAAGTTTCTGTTTCAGGATTTGATAATATTGAACTATCCGAATACTGTTATCCACAAGTGACAACTTATAACATTGACCGTTACCAATGGGGACGCAAAGCATCAGAGGTTCTCATGAGAGCTATTCAACATGAGGAAGGTATTCATACCCACGAATTTGGTGGTTATTTAATTGAACGAGGATCAACATTAAAATAAAAAATGGACCCTATCAAACTTTTGATAGGGTCCATTTTTTGTACTAAAGCACGTTTGAGGGGAATTTTTTTAAAAGGATATATAGCAGTTGTACGTGCTATATATCCTTTTTCTTTTTTTGATCTAGTATAACTGTTTATTTTCTTTTTCCTCTTGAACCTTTTGAATTACTATTTCCGTAACTTTTACCTTGTCCAGATGATTTATTACTTCCATAGCTTTTACCTTGATTAGAAGGTTTTTCATTACCATAACGTTTCCCTTCACTAGAAGGTTTGTTATTTCCATAACGCTTATCTTGGCTAGAAGCATTATCTTTACCATAACGTTTCCCTTCACCAGAAGGTTTATTATTTCCATAACGTTTATCTTGGCTAGAAGCATTATCTTTACCGTAACGTTTCTCTTCACCAGAAGGTTTATTATTTCCATAACGCTTATCTTGGCTAGAAGCATTATCTTTACCGTAACGTTTCTCTTCACCAGAAGAAGTGTTATTTCCTCGGTTAGAAGATGAACCATAACTTGGTTTCGAAGCTGATTTTGCATAAGTAGGTTTAAAGTTACCAGACTTATTGCCATAACCACCTTGAGCGCCACGAGGTAATGCAGGTTTCTTTGGTTTAATTAAACATTCAGGTCCATAACCCACTAAATCTAATCGCTTCGCTTTTTGTAAAGCTTCAAGAACTAAATCATAGTGTTTAGGATTTTTGTATTGGATTAGAGCACGTTGCATTGCTTTTTCATGTGGATCTTTTGGTACATAGACATTTGTCATAGTACGAGCATCAATTCCAGTATAGAACATTGTTGTTGATAACGTCCCAGGTGTTGGATAGAAATCTTGTACTTGCTCCGGTTGATGATTAATATCACGTAAATACTCAGCAAGTTCGATGGCACCGTGAAGATCACAACCTGGATGAGAACTCATTAAATAAGGGACTAAGTATTGATCTTTATTGAATTTCTTATTTAAATCATAATACTTTTTAACAAAACGATCGTAAAGTGAACGAGATGGTTTACCCATATAACTTAGTACTTTATCTGAAACATGTTCAGGGGCAACTTTTAACTGACCACTAATATGATGTTCAACAAGTTCTTTAAAGAAGTCATCATTTTTATCATACATTAAGTAATCGTAACGAATTCCTGAACGAACGAATACTTTTTTAACTTTTGGTAAAGTTCTTAATTTACGAAGTAATTCTAAATAATCTGTATGATCAACTTTTAATTGGCTACAAGGATTTGGATCTAAACATTGCTTTGTTCGACAGACACCTTTTGTTATTTGTTTATCGCAACTTGGTGCTCTAAAGTTTGCAGTAGGTCCACCCACGTCATGAATATAACCTTTGAAATCAACATCATCAATTATTTTTTGAGCTTCTTCGAGGATTGATTCATCAGAACGCGTTTGCATAGTGCGACCTTGATGGAATGTTAAGGCACAGAAACTACATGCTCCAAAACACCCACGATTTGAAATTAAACTAAATTTAACTTCTTCAATTGCTGGAATATGACCTAAGTCTTTATACATCGGATGATAGTTACGAGTATAAGGAAGTGCATAGGTTGCATCCATTTCCTCAACACTTAATCGCTCACCAGGTGGGTTTTGAACAATATACCATTTTTGGTAAGGCTCAACTAATGTTTTTGAAATAATAGAATCTGTATTTTCATGTTGCGTTTTAAAACTTTTAGCATAAGATTCTTTATTTTCAATAATTTCATCATAGCTAGGTAATAATTTATAATCGTAAGCGCGATCTAAATTACGAGTTTTCCAAACAGTTCCTTTAATATAAACAATATCTTCAACTGCGATTCCGGCATTTAAAGCATCGGCTACCTCGACAACAATTTTTTCACCCATCCCATACATTAATAAATCTGCTTTTGAATCTAATAAGATAGAACGACGAACTTTATTATCCCAATAGTCATAGTGAGCTAAACGTCTTAATGAAGCTTCAATTCCACCGATAAGAATTGGAACATCATGATAGGCTTGACGCGCCATTTGAGAATAAACAATTGTTGCACGATCCGGACGTTTGTCCATTTCACCATTTGGTGTATAGTAATCTTTTTTACGACGACGTTTTGAAACTGAATAATGATTTACCATTGAATCGATATTTCCTGATGAAATTAAAAATCCTAAACGTGGTTTTCCAAAACGTTTAAATTCATTGATATCTTTCCAATCAGGTTGTGCGATCATACAGACCTTATATCCCTGACTTTCAAGTGTTCTAGTAATAATAGCTGCACCGAATGATGGGTGGTCAACATAAGCATCTCCTGATATATAAACAAAGTCAGGTTGGTCCCATCCACGTGCTAACATCTCTTCTTTAGTAACAGGTAAAAATTCTGACAAAATCATCACATCCTTCTAAAAGTAATTAATACATAACTCATCTATTATAGCAAAAAGTTTACATTTTGTTTCAAAATGTTGTGTAGTATATATTGTAAAGGCAGTTTTTCCTATAAAAGATAGAACAATTTCAATTTGAAAGTTGCAATCATGAATTAGTTAGATAGTTTATCAACAGTTATTTTTTTAAAAAAATTAAATTTAAATATCACATTTTCTACTGCATAAAAAAAAGCGATGTCCAAAGTGAGTTTAAAATTTAATCACTTTGGCATCGCCTCTTTAAGTTATATCAGTTAATTACTTAGCTTTTTTCTTTTTATTCATCATGAATGCAACTGCTCCTAAACTAGCAACGACAGCGACTAATGCAATTCCACCATATAATAAAGCAGAATTTGTTGTAGTAGCACTTACGCTGCTATCAAGCATTAAAACATAAGATGAATGTGGTGTTACAGTAACTTCACCAGTACTTACCGTTTCAATAACGTCAGTTCCAGCTTTTTCACCATTAACAACTAACTTCCAATCACCTTCTTTTGGAAGTTTAATAACTTGAGCTTCAGTTGAAGCGTTGTGGATAACTGTAATGTCACTTGCCGTATCACCATTTGCATGATTTCCTAAGTTAAATCCGATGACACCAACAGGCATCTCATCAAAGAATGCTAAGTTAGTTTGAATATCAGAAGTTTCACTCATTCTAAAAGCAGGATGTGCTTTACGTAAAGCAATTAACCCTTGATAGTAATCATATACTTCTTTATTATCAGACTTCCAAGTCCAATCAATTTTGTTTACTTCATCAGACGCGTTATAACTATTATGATCGCCGTCTTTTGTTCTTAACATTTCAACCCCAGCGTGTAAGAATGGGACACCTTGAGCTGTTAAAACGATGGCATTTGCTTGTTTTTGCATTAATTTTAAAGTTTCTTTATCAGTATCAGGATTTGTTGCTAATAACTTATCCCATAACGTGTTGTTATCATGAGCAGATACATAGTTAATCGATTGTCCTGGTTGTGTTGCCCATGGTCCTTTTGAACCACCTGCAAGCTCAGAACGGTTGTAATCAATTTGAGGATGTTGTGTTGCACCAACAATACCAAATTTCACACGTTCATCGAAACTAAATTTTCCATTTACAAATCCAGGTTCCTCAGCATTGAAGACACTTCCTTTTACCCCATCGCGAATATCATCACTAAACATTGCGATACCTGGCATTTGAGACGCATAAATTTTAAATGCTCCTTTATTTTGTGGAAGAGGAGAACCACCTGCATTCCATCCTTCTCCATAAACAATAATTGAAGGGTCAATTTCATTTAAAGCAGCACGAACCGCATTCATCGTTTCAATATCATGTAAAGCCATTAAGTCAAAACGGAATCCATCAATATGATATTCAGTTGCCCAGTACTTTACAGATTCAACAATATATTTACTCATCATCAAACGATCAGATGCTGTTTCATTTCCACATCCTGAACCATTTGCAAAACCACCATTAGCATCTTGGCGATAATAATATCCAGGCACAATTTTATTAAAATCAGAATCAGCAGTTGCTCCTGTATGGTTATAAACAACGTCCATTACAACACGAATTCCATTAGAGTGTAACGATTGAACCATTTGCTTAAATTCATTAATACGAACTTCCCCATTATATGGATCCGTTGAATATGATCCTTCAGGTACGTTGTAATGTTGAGGGTCATATCCCCAGTTAAATTGCGGATCATCTAAGCGAGTTTCATCAATTGAACGATGATCAAACGCCGGTAATAAATGTAAGTGAGTAATTCCTAATTCTTTTAAATGATCAAGTCCTGTTGCTAATCCTTCAGGAGATTTAGTTCCCTCTTCAGTAAATTGTAAAAACTTCCCGACATTTTTAATTCCTGATGAAATGTCTGAAGATAAATCGCGCATATGTAATTCATAAATAACAGCATCAGTTGGTTCTCCACTGAACTCAGGAGCTTTATCAGTTGCAAAATCTTTAGGATCAGTTGAGTCTAAATCAATAACCATCGCACGATCACCATTCACCCCAACGGCACGAGCGTAAGGATCTACTGCTTCATTTGTTTGGTCAGAAACAGTAACAGTATACGTATAATACGTCATATTGATATCTCCAGATACCTTTGCGATCCAAGTCCCTTTAGTATCTTTTGACATTTGAATGGTTTCAATTAAATTATCCCCATTACCTTCAGAATATAAATTCAATAAAACATTGCTAGCTGTTGGTGCCCAAACTCTAAACGCTGTTTCTTCTTTAGAATAAGTAAATCCTAAATCATCACCTTCATAGAAATAGGCATCGTGAAATTCTTGTGTATCGAATAATCCATCATAAGAAACATTAATCGCTTCTTTAAATCCATCTTTAGAAATTGTATAAGATTCTTCTAAGTTAATTCCATTTTTTAATAAAGCAATAACTGTTGAAGTACTTTCATCTACTAATACCTGATCAAGCTCAACACTGTTTCCAGCAGAGTCCTTAACCTCAATCCCTTCAACTTTATCTCCAATGATGTCAAATGGTGCAGATGCTTTTAACATAATCTTATTGAGTGAGTTAAAAGTTGCAGATGATAAGCGAGGTGTTAAATCAACGTCTGCTTCATTATAATAGATCGTTTGATCTCCCTCATGTAAATAAACATGGACTACTTTTTTCCCATCCACCTCAACCGCTTTAGTTAAATCAATAAAACGATCTTGATCGATATCTTTTGCAGCCCAATCGCCTTTGCGCATAATCAGCCCAAATTTAGAAGCATCTTTAATATCTTTTAAATTAATTTTGAAGATTTTTCCGTAATCATCTTCTTCTTTGAACTCATAAGCAGCCCCTTCTGCTCCCTCAACCCATCCCCAAATATTCCATGATTTATATTTTTCATCATATCGACGATAGTGAACAAAAACTTGAACGTCTGCTTCTTCATCAGAAACAGTTGGTGCTGCATCAGCTTTTTTATTTTCTAATTCGATGCGATCCCCAGTTACACCACCTGGAGCAGCTGTATCAAATCCACATTGTCCTTCAGATACCCAAATTTCAGTATCCCCATCAATTGTAATACGTTGGTCTTCATCGCAGTTTTTTTCTGCCCAATCACCTTTACGGATAATATATCCCATGTCTTTACCGACTTGGGCTTCAATTTCAGCAATATACCCGAAATCATCTTTTGCGATAAACTCCATTTGATCCATATCTTCTGTACCTGTATCCCAAGCCCAGATATTCCATTCATCATAATTTGAATCATTTCGTTGGAAATGAATTGTTAACTTTGCAGTATCAGCAGCCAATACTTTAATTGAAGCCCCTGGAAAAATAGAAGTTATTAACAATGCAAATGCTAATAAACTTGATAAAAGTCGTTTCATAATAAACCTCCCAATATTTGTTATATGAATACGTTTTTATTGTAACACACTTCGAAACGATTCAGGAGGCGCTTACAAATTGAGTAAACGGTTCCATTAAGGAAATATAAAAAAGGATACCTTCGAAACAGCCGAAGTCATCCTTTTAATCTATTTAATTATAAAAATAAGATTTAGGTTCATCATTTAATATATTCTCAATAGGTAAGGGTTTAGAAATTAAATACCCCTGAACTAATTCACAATAGTTTTTTAGAACATATTGTAGCTCTTCGCTTGTTTCAATTCCTTCAGCAATTAATTCAACGGCCAACTCCTCCGCTAAATTTCGAATTAAATTAACGATAGCTTGTGTTTTTTTATTTTGATGAATATCCTTAATAAATGAGCGATCAATTTTAATGACTTGTGCATTTATCTGATTAATATAATGAATCGATGAATAACCCGTTCCAAAATCATCTAAAACAATTTGAACACCCATTTCTTTAAGGGTTTCTAAATTTTTATTACCAACTGTAATATTATCAATTAATATTTGTTCTGTTACTTCAATACAAATCTTATTAGCCGAAACGTTCCATTCAGCTAAATTCTTTTTAATGTAATCAACCAAAGTCTCATCAGCAAGCGTAATCCCTGTTATATTAATAGAAACAGGTGGGAAATTATATCCTTTAAGTTGATAATCATGAATAATTTTAAACACTTCTTTAAATACCCAGAAGTCAACCTGTTTAATATCACTTGCTTCATATAAATAAGGTAAGAAATATCCCGGGGCTAAAATTCCCTTCGTCGGATGATTCCAACGAATAAGCGCCTCAAGTTTTGAAACATAATTTGTTTTTGCATTAATAATAGGTTGGAAATAAAGAATCGCCTCATTATTATTAATTCCAGCCATAAACTCATTTCGAATTTTTAATGATTCAAAACATTTAAGTTTTGCTTCACTATTAATAAGGGTGAAAAATTCCTTTTTATCTTCAACTAAATGACGCTGCGCGTAATCTCGATAAACTAAATACTGTTCATACGTCTCAATCGGGTACAGTTCAATACAAAAGACTTTCAAATTCCCGTGGTAAGTTTTATCTTTAATTTCAACCCCACTATTGAAATTATTATTCATCTCCTCAAGATCACGTTTAATAAACTCAACTTCTTTTCTGTAAGCTAAAATCGTAAACTCATGTTCAGAAATTCGAGCAATCTTACCATCTTCAAACTTTTTCTTAAACGTTTCAACAATATATTGCACAAATTCATTCCCTGTTTGATCCGTAAATCCATTTTGATAACGAGTTAAAGATAAATCAACAATAATTAAGTATGAATTTTGATGCTCAATTCGAGTCTTTTTTAATTCATCAAACTTGCGTTTCAACCCTTCACTATTAAGTGTATCAGTCGAACGATCATGGAAAGCTAAATACTTAACCTCATGAGCAATCTCATATAAATTAGAAACATCGCGATTATATCCAATCACAATTTCCTTCTTTGTAAAGGGAACGATATACTTCGTTCCACTCGTTTGCATCCAAATATATTTATCTTCTGCATGCTTCACCTTAATAACAATTTGGTAACGTTCATTTTGACTAAGGGAATCAATAGCTTCATGAAATTTAGATAAAAATCGCGGATGGATTAAAGCAGGAAAGAAATTTTTATCCTTTTTACTGTTATCTGGATCAAGTCCTAGCAATTGATAATTCTGATATGACCACCAACTTGTATCAGTATCACAATAATATATCCAGTACCCATCCTGACTAAATTCAAGAATTTTATTTAATAACAACAAATGTTGAAACTTTTTACGATAGACATACCAGAACATAATAATCAGTGCTAATAATAAAGTTAATATTATATAGGGCATTAAATTTCCTCCAAATAAACTAATAACATAATTATACATTTTTTTCTAAAAAAATACTATTGTTGTGTAATAAATGTCATTATAACTTATCGGTAAAATTCCTCTTATTTTAAATAGACAAAGATCACTTTCTAACATTAATTTATCTTATCTAACATAAAACGCCCCTAGTATCGACAAAACACCTCATCTTTTTATACATTTAAACTTATAAAACAAGATAACTTCGTATATATTCATAAAGTTATTGCAATAATCATATAGAATCGTTAAAATAAAATGTGCTATAATTAATAGATAAAATTAACATTATGGATGATGATATAATGAATACAGATAAGATTACAGGATTAGTTAGCTTTAAAATGATCCTTACACAAGGAAAAGATGTGAGCGAAACTAAGTATGAAACAACAGGAATTCTTTTTAAAAAACAAGAGAATCAATATTTATTTTTTGAAGAAATGGCGTACGAGGAAGTAGAGCCTACAAAATGTCGCGTAGAGTTTAATTCTGATCAAATGAGAATTAGAAGAAACGGACCTGTTATCATGGACCAAGTTTATAAACTTAGTGAAAATGTAGAAGGTTACATAAAAACAGTGTATGGCCAATTAAATACTGAAGTTAAAACTCATCAGTTATCTGTTGAAAATAATTCAAACTCAGTAGAACTTATTTTAGACTATGATTTATATGTTTCTAATGAAAAAGCAGGAAATTATAAATTAACGATTGGCTTTACTAAGGAGGAAATGTAGTTAGTATGATACAAACATTAAAAGAAAATTTAAAACAAGAAATTAAAGCAGCAGTAGTAAAATGTGGGTACCTTTCAGAAAATGATTCTTTCGATATCCTTCTTGAAAATTCAAAAGATGCATCTCACGGAGATTATTCAACAAATGTTGCAATGCAACTAACAAAGCTAGCTAAAAAAAATCCTAGAATGATTGCAGAAGAACTATTAAGCCATTTCAATTCTGAAGCAGCAAATGTAACAAAAGTTGAAATAGCAGGACCAGGTTTCATTAACTTCTTTATTGACCAAGTTGTCTTCACAAAAGCAATTAAATCAATCATCGAATTAAATGAAAAATTTGGTGAGAGCAAAAAAGGAAATGGTTTAAAATATAATGTTGAGTATGTTTCAGCGAATCCAACTGGAGATTTACATTTAGGACATGCACGTGGTGCAGCACTAGGAGATACATTATGTCGTATTTTATTTAAAGCGGGTTACGATGTAACACGTGAATACTATGTAAATGACGCAGGTAATCAAATTCATAATTTAGTTATATCAGCATATGCTAGATATCTTCAAGCATTAGGGCTTGATGCACAGATGCCTGAGGCTGGGTATCATGGACCAGATATTATTTCACTTGGAAAATTATTAGTTGATCAATATGGAGATCAATTTGTAAATAAATTAGATGAAAATTACAAATTAATTCGAGAAGTTGCTTTAAACTATGAATTAGATAAAATCAAACAAGATTTAAAAATGTTCGGTGTAGAATTTGATATGTTCACAAGTGAGCAAGCATTATATGACCAGGACTTAGTAAAGCAATCAATTGATTTATTAAAAGAAAAAGGTTATATTTTTGAAGAAGATGGGGCGGTATGGTTTAAATCAACGGCATTTGGTGATGATAAAGATCGCGTATTACAAAAATCAGATGGTTCATTTACATATTTAACGCCAGATATTGCAAACCATATTGAAAAGCTTAAACGTGGAAATGATAAATTAGTTGATATTTGGGGTGCAGATCATCACGGATATATTGCACGTGTTAAGGCCTCTATGCAAGCATTAGGACATGAAGCTGATAAACTAGAAGTAGATATTATCCAAATGGTTCGTTTAATCAAAGATGGCGAAGAATTTAAAATGTCTAAACGTACAGGTAAAGCAGTTACTATTCGCGAGTTAGTAGACGAAGTTGGTGTAGATGCTGTTCGCTATTTCTTTGTTATGCGTAGTGGCGAAACACAAATGGACTTCGATTTAGATTTAGCAACTAAAAAATCTAATGAAAATCCAGTTTATTATGCACAATATGCTTATGCAAGAACTTGTTCAATTTTAAGACAAGCTGAAGAAAAAGGATTTAACTATGTTGTACAAGATAAATATGATTTCATTACTCATGAAAAAGAGTTTGAAGTATTAAAAGTGATGGGTGATTTCCCAATTGTAATTGCTGATGCAGCTGCTAAGAGAAAACCTCATATTATCTGTAACTATATTAATGACTTAGCAACAGCGTTCCATAGTTTATATAATGCTGAGAAAGTTATAAATGAAGAGAATGTTCAAAAAACAAATGAAAAATTAGCACTAATTAAGGCATTACAATTAACTATGAGAAATGCTTTAGATTTAATTGGAGTTACAGCACCTGAACGTATGTAACAAGTTAATTACTATATAAGGAGGAATTTAAAATGGCTAGAAATGAAGAAATGTCAATGTTAGAAGTAGCAGAAATGTTAATCCAACGTAAAATCAAACCTCAAAAATTTGATAAAATTGCAAAAGAAGTATGTGAAATGATGGGGTTAACAGATGAAGAATTCCAATCACGCATTTCTCAATTCTACTCAGACTTAACGTTAAGCGGAAAGTTCGTTACAGTAGGAGAAGATAAATGGGATTTGAAATCACGTCAAAAATATGATGTGGCAAATTATGATACATATGATATTGATTTTGATGATGAGGAAGTAGAAGTAACTGCTGATGGATTCGACTCATATGACAGAGAAGATAAAGTTGAAGAATATGTTGAAGCAGAAGAAGAGGAAGTTGAAGCAAAACGTCCTTTCGCAGATGAAGAAGAAGTTGAAGATGATTTTAGTGAAGATAGTGATGCTGAAGTAGAAGAAGTAGAGGAATTTGAAGGTCTAACAATCGTTAATGAAGATGAATTAGATTTATAATAAGAATAAACATGAAGGGATTGTCTAGTTCTAGACAATCCCTTCATGTTTATAAAACTGGATTCGAAAAAATACAATTAGAATACTAAAGACAGAATTAAGTATTTTTAAATAACTGAAAAAAAACAGGAACCATGTTTGACAAAAAACGACAAACATGGTAATATAACTAAGCACTGAAAAAACACAGTGATCACAGAGAAAACAGACTGAAAAAACTTTTTAAAAAGTGTTTGACAGGAAGTAATCGAATGTGATAAGATAATCAAGTCGC
>JBOFCV010000102.1:0-12147 GCA_051646305.1 Turicibacter sp. | reverse complement strand
GGTGCGTTACACGATAGCTTGCACCAAACTAACCAGATAAATCTAATTAATTAAAATGGAAAAGGTGGAATAAACAATGAAAAAAAGACATGTGTTTTTATTAGGAGCAGTACTTGGTGGCGTTGGGGCGTTATTATTAACACCTAAATCAGGAAAAGAATTACGCGGGGATTTATTAAATAAAGTGGATGAGTTAGAAGGAAAGATAAAAGAGTTTGATTCTGAAACGTTTATTGCATCCGTAACAGAGGAAGTTGAAAAGGTAAAAGAAAGCATCTTGAATTTTGATTGGGAAGCATCTAAGCTTGAATTAAAAGAAAAAGTT
The DNA here is from genome assembly GCA_051646305.1 of Turicibacter sp. Lineage (GTDB taxonomy): Bacteria > Bacillota_I > Bacilli_A > MOL361 > Turicibacteraceae > Turicibacter. The sequence goes on along the minus strand of JBOFCV010000102.1, from coordinate 11,822 downwards.
GAGGAAATGACAGACCGCATTGAAGAGTTAAAGTCAGTGGTAGATGAGCATCAACTAGCAAAACCTGTAAAACTTAGTCAAGATGATGTGTTAGAAGATAATGACATGTTAGAGATGCTACAAGAATTAGAAGACTTAGCTGATTTAGAAGCATCAGAAAAATAAAAAAAATGATTCTCGCGCGAGAATCATTTTTTTTATTTTAAATGAAGTTTTAGTTATTGATGATTTCACAAAAGGAGGTGATAAAGTAGCCAATGCTTACTAAGATGAGATTCCACATAGAGATCCCATGAAGGGAATATAAGAGGAAATTTTTTAATTTTATCTTACATATACCAGATACAAGTGATACACATGTTCTAGTTGCGGGGAAACTACGTCCCATTAAACAAGCAATAGGACCATATTTATGACTTAATTTTAAGGTATAGCCTAAGGAGTTTTGGGTAGCGGGAAGTTTTTTGTAGAAATCATCGTAAATGGCACTTCCAAATTTATACGAGATGAAATAGTCGCTTAAGTTGCCAAGTAGTGCGCCTATCATAGTTAAGCTGACAATATAAATAAATGCGTATGAGCTATTTGCTATAAAAAGTCAAATGGTTGGTAAAATAACAAGGGCGGGGAAACCTGTCAAATTTAATCATTCCAAAAACATAATCAAAAAAATGAGAAATGGACCATCGATATTCAATTGTTCTAAAAATTTTAGTGTCATGATAGTATCGTCCCCCTTATTGTATAAAATTTTAAGCTTTATTAAAACATAAAATGGAACAGAACCCTATTTGAGGTAGGTGTTACTGGCTGAAACAGTAAATAGCATGATTATCGCCACAGAAATTTTGTGCTAAATGAAAAAAAGAGAATAAATCATTTCATTTGACAGTAAGCAAGGATAGATGTAGTATATTCCTATATCAGAATATACTTGATGTAAGCCAATGAATTAGTTAGTTGTTGACTTATGATAGAAAAGGAAGTGATGAGATGCCATATGCTAATGTGTTAAAAGCACTTGGAGATGAAACAAGGCTTAGTATTATGTGTATGTTAAGTGCTGAGACAAAATGTGTTTGTCATATTGAAGCAGCCCTTAATGTGTCACAATCGTCTACTTCAAAACAACTTATGAAATTGAAAAGTGTGGGACTCATTTGTAGTGAAAAGAAGGGACAATGGGTTTATTACTATATCCCAGAAACCGTTTATCAGACCTATCCATTTATTAAAGGTTTAATGGAAGAAGTATTAAAAACAGAACCGTACAATAAGTACGTAAAGGAGTGTATATGTTATGAAAAAAGTAGCGTTTGTTTGCGTTCATAATTCGTGCCGTTCTCAGATGGCTGAGGCTTTTGGAACAGTGCTAGGTTTAAATATTTTCACATCTTTTTCAGCAGGAACTGAGGAGCGTGATCAAATCAATCAAGATGCCGTACGAATAATGAAAGAAATTGGAATTGATATGGAACTCAATCAAAAACCGAAACTATTAACAGATATTCCACCTGTTGATATTGTGATTACCATGGGGTGTAATGTGAATTGTCCTAATTTACCATGTTTACATCGTGAAGACTGGGGATTAGAGGATCCAACAGGAAAATGTGACGAACAATTCCGTTATACGAGAGATACAATCAAAGCAAAGATGGAAGACTTAATTAAACGAATTCAAGCAAATGAACTATAAATAGTAAAAGGACCGTTGGATGTTCTATTGGTTTTGTTTTGAATAAATCCAGCCTTATAAGTAGTGATGAAAATAGTTTGTCATCTCAACTATAAACCTAAGGAGTGAGATTGAACGTGAAAAAAGTAGATTTAACGCAAGGAAAAGTATTTGGTGTCCTACTAGCCCTTGCTCTTCCAATTATGGGAAGTTCGGTTTTTCAATTAACTTACAATTTAGTTGACATGTTACTTGTAGGGCAACTAGGTAGTGATGCCGTGGCAGCGATTGGTTCCTCCTCTTTTTTAATATCACTAGGTTATGCAATAAACGCGTGTATTGTGGTAGGAACAGGAATCAAAGTTTCTCATGCTGTGGGGAGAAAAAATGAAGTTGAACAAAAAGAATATATTAATGCTGGATTCCGATTGAATGTATTTATTGGGATTAGTTTTAGTGCTATTCTTATTTTTTGTGGACGAAGTTTTATCTCATTTTTAGAAATTGATAATGTATTTGTTCAAAAGAATGCTTATTACTATTTAATAATAAGTGCACCCATGGTTTTTTTTGCCTTTATTAATTTCTGGTATACTCGCTTGTACAATAGTTATGGGAATAATAAAAGTGCGCTTAAGATTAGTGCAATTGGTGTAATCATCAATATCATTTTAGATCCGATATTCATTTATGGGTTTAAGTTAGGTGTGTTTGGCGCAGGTTTAGCAACATTAATTGCCAATGCAACCATGACTTGCTTATTTTATTATAAATCACGAGATTCAATTGAACTTGATATTAAATTAAAAATTGCAAAAGATAAATACATGGAGATTATTAGACTAGGTTTTCCAATGTCACTTCAACGATTTTTATTTACATTAGTCAATATATTACTGGCAAAAATGATTGCCTCATTCGGTTCAGATGCGATAGCAGCGCAAAAGATAGGCCTCCAGATAGAATCTATTACCTATATGGTGATTGGTGGATTAAATGGTGCCATAGCTGGATTTGTTGGACAAAATTACGGCGCTAAACAATTTAAAAGAATTAAGGATGGCGTTAATGTTGCAATGTTAGCAGGGATTAGTTATGCCGTTTTGACAACGATTGTCTTTAATATTTATCCTGAAATTTTAGCTGGTTTATTCGTTAAAGAAACTGAAACCATTAGAATAGCAGCGAATTATTTACGTATCGTTGGGTTGTCGCAGATTTTTATGGCGTTAGAAATTATTAGTAATGGGACGTTTACAGGGCTAGGGATTCCAAAAATTCCGGCAACTATAAGTATTGTTTTTACCATCTTACGTATTCCCATGGCCTGGATTTTTATTCACCTCATCGGGTTGAATGGAATTTGGTTAAGTATTGCATTGAGTAGTGTTCTTAAAGGATTGATAGCCCTCGTGATGTATCGAATTAAGGTAGGGAAAGGTGAGTTTAGTGATAGCACAATTTAAAGAATTATTTACAGTAAAAGACCTATTAGGTGGTCATTTTGGAATTGAAAGAGAAGCATTACGAGTAAATGCGGAAGGGGAATTAGCCACATCGCCCCATCCAGCTGTATTTGGATCAAAATTAACTCATCCTTTCATCACGACAGATTTTGCTGAAAGCCAACTTGAATTAATTACCCCCACACTGACGTCGCTTGATGATGTCCATCACACGTTAACAGGTTTATTTGATATTGTAGTAAGCGAAATTGGTGATGAATTAATTTGGCCACAATCCATGCCAGCCGTTGTTAATGAGGAAAAAATTAAGGTATCTCGCTATTTAGATGATGATGCGGGTCAAGAAGCTGCCAAGTATCGCGAAATGCTTTTACAGAAATATGGTGGAAGTCGCCAATTAATTTCTGGAATCCATTATAATTTTTCATTTTCTGATGATTTTTTAAAAACATTATTTCGTCATTCAAATCAACCAATAAAATTTAAGGAATTTAAAAATGATATCTACCTAAAAGTTGTGAGAAACTATCTTCGTTATCGATGGTTACTCATTTATTTACTTGGCGCAACCCCAATGCTCCATGAAACTTATGATACCAGATGTTCAAAAAAATTGAACAAAATAAGTCAGGGAACCTTTACAAATGGCGCTGCAATCTCATACAGAAATAGTATGTGTGGCTATAAAAATAAACATCAGTTGCTTCCAAATTACGACTCAGTTGAAAGCTATGTCAACTCCTTATACTCATTTATTGACTCTGAATTCATCACAAGTCACAAAGAATTGTATAGTTCAATTCGATTGAAAGCCAAAGACCCTCATCACTTGCTAGATTCATTATTAGATGATGGGATACAGTATCTAGAAATTCGCTCGATTGATATCAATCCCTTTGAAAAGAGTGGAATTGCTCTAAACGACCTGTACTTCATTCATTTATTTATTCTATTTTTAGCAACTGAAGAAGAGGTTGATGATGCAAATTGGCAAGAAGAAGCAAATTATAATGAAAATCAAGTGGCATTACATGGATTAAGTGACGATACCTTGTTAACTCGTGAAGGGCTACCTCAATCCATTCAACAATATGGCGCAGATGTATTAGAAAAAATCTTAAAAATGAATGAAGAACTAGGTTTAGGTAAGTTCGACATCATAGAAGAAAAAATTAAAATGGTTAACAAGGAAATAGAATTACCGTCACAGCGATTAATTAAAATGAGTAAAAAGACTAACTATTTAGAGGCGCATTTTTCTTTAGCAAAAACATATAAAGAGGAAAGTTTAGCTAATCCCTTTGGTTTAGTAGGGTATGAAGATATGGAATTATCGACACAAATTTTGATTCGAGAAAGCTTAAAACAAGGAATCTCAGTCGAAATACTTGATCGTGCAGAAAATTTTATTGCACTAAAAAAAGGTGATAAAGTAGAGTATGTCAAACAAGCAACTAAAACATCCCTCGATAGCTACAGTACAGTGTTAGTCATGGAAAATAAAGTTGTGACAAAAGAAATTTTAAATCAACACAAAATTAAAGTCCCTGGTGGAGCTGTCTATCACTCAATTGAAGAAGCACAACTTGATGCGTCTAATCAAATGGGTGAACCGATTGTGGTAAAACCTAAATCAACTAACTTTGGATTAGGCATAAGTATTTTTACTGATGGCGCAAGTAAAGAGGATTTTCACAAAGCGATAGAGATTGCATTTAATTACGATAATACTGTTTTAGTTGAAGAATTCATCAGTGGAAAAGAATATCGTTTCTTAGTCATTGATGGAGAAGTGACAGGCATTTTACACCGTGTTCCCGCAAATGTATGTGGGGATGGCATTCATACCGTAAAACAATTAGTAAATCTTAAAAATGAAGATCCGTTACGAGGAATTGGTTATAAAAAACCACTCGAGAAAATAGTGATTGATGAGTCGGCTAAATTATATTTAAAAGCACAGGGATTAAGTGAAAAAACCATTTTACCTGTTGGGACCACTGTTTATTTAAGAGAAAATTCAAATATATCAACGGGAGGAGACAGTATTGACTTTACTGACGACATTCCAACTAGTTATAAAGAGATTGCAATTCAGGCAAGTGAGGCTGTAGATGCAAAAATATGTGGTGTAGATATGATGATTAATTCATTAGATGATCCTCAATCAAACTATGCAATAATTGAATTGAATTTTAATCCGGCTATTCATATTCATTGTTTCCCGTATAAAGGAAAACGCCGAAATATCGCGTATTCAGTCTTGAAATCTTTAAAGTTTGTATAGTAAAAATAAAAGGCATATCTCAGTTGGATATGCCTTTTATTTTGATCAAATTTGTAAAATGACAAGTAATAGTCTACAATAAAAAGTTGATTGTTGTACCTAAAAAGTAATTAGTTATGGTATATGATGTAACGTAAAGTAGAAGATTTAGGGAAATTTAAAAGTAAAAAGAAAATTAATAATAACAAGTAAGCCATCTTGTTCGCTTGAGTGCAAAATCTTTACTCAATTACGTTACAGAGACTTATTGTTTTTCTCGTATAGAGATTATATAGGTCCTACCATCTATCTTATTTATTAAATACTAAAAATCAGATTGTATTAAAAAATCATTAGTTACACTTTAGCGTATTATTAATAGATTTAATTTTGAACGCTTTAGAAATTATCATGTGAAAAGGTGTATGTGTCAACCTGTTTAATGTAAACATTCAAAAAAATACGCAATCCATTTACGAAAAAATAAATTTTAAAGTCTAATAAAGTATATAAAACAATGAAATTCACTACTTTTTCTAGCTTGTAAAGAGATTATTGAATGATTTCACTTAGTTGATTTTTAATACCTGATATTTCTAGTGCAATGTTATCTAATTCTTGATTTTGAATCTCTATGACATTTACAGTTGCTTCTTGTTGTCTTTTATTTATTTTATAGGCCTCACCTTTTGGTGAACCATCCTGACCATATTCTTCTAAAAACTTAGTAGCAATAGATTTAGCATCCTTTAATTTTAATCCAATAGTCGTTTGGCCATTACCAGCAGTCGTTAAATATTTTACAATGTCAAAAGTGTTATCCATATTTACGTTGACAAACGCTTCTTTAATATTTAATTGAGCAGATTCCCCTAATGTTTTATACGTTTCACTAGTCGGATTTTCGATGAATGCCATAATCATTTGAATCATTTGATCGATGGCTATCATCCCGTTGTTTTTTATTTGCGGGTGAGATTCACTGAGTGGTTGTTTTGCGATACTATTTTTTATTTCAGTTAATTTGATAAGATAGTTATTTTGTAAATCAGTAAGATACACTTGGGTTTCACCTTCTAAGGTTAACTTCTGTTCACCAAGTGTAGCAATTTCATTTTTAATTTTTTCTAATTTAAATTCAGCATCATATAAATCAGATTCTAATATTTTAAATTGAGAGGTTGCGTGATGAGGGTGATTGATTACAGGATATGACGTGTCATTTGCCATACTAGTAACGGAATCAGGTTCCTCTAGAATAGTCGTTTGATTCAGTGCGGTATTCATAAAACGAGTCGTTATATTATTAGATATATCTGAGACTATTTTAAGGTCTATAGATGGATTATCAAAAGCAATTGTCATATTAGAAAGTAAGAAGAGAGGTATAAAAAAAAGAAGTGGAATAAAAAAGATTAATATACGTTTCATTTGATTTCCTCCAATTGATAGGTTGTTTCTAGTATTAATCATAAATACCAAAATTATTACATTTAGAGATAAAATGTTAAAAATACAGCATGAAAAATAAGTTTGAGTAAAAAATCACTAGTTAAAATAGTTATTCTGTTGTATGATTAAATCAGATTCTAGTGAAAATAATAATCATTGGGTAAGTGAGGGAGTTGAGTTTCATGTTTGATCAAGCAAAAACAATTGCGGAAATTTTAAAAGTATTAGCAAATGAAAATCGTTTGTTAATTGTTTGTCATTTATTAAATGGTCCGATGACGGTAAGTGAATTGCATGAACAAATTAATCATTTAACACAATCAGCATTATCACAACATTTAGCTATCTTAAAGGCAAATCGTATTCTTACTTCAACAAAAAGTGGACAGTCTATTACATATACCATTCAAGATCATAGAATTGGAATCCTAATCGAAACATTGAAAAATACTTATTGCTCAATCGATAAATAAAAAAGTTACTAGCTAGATGAAATGGCTAGTAACTTTTTTGTAGAAATAGATTCATGAAATTTTTTTGATAGATAGCGAACCTTGTAGTACGAGAGGACCTTCCATAATAGTGATATTTAAGTGGAACATAACATAAATATTATTATAAGGGTGGAGGGATGGATGTGGAGTATTTAAAGTATAGTGAATTTCAAATGGGGGTTAATCAAAAAGTTAGTATTAAAGAAAAAGATATCTATACTGCAAAACTATTATCACAAGATTATGCAGGAACAACATCATCACTAACAAAGATTTTGCAATATTTATATAGTTCGTTAAAATTAAATTCAGAATGTAAAGAAGTATCAGAGGTCTTATTTCAATTTGCCTATTGTGAGATGAATCACCTGAGGATTTTAGGTGACCTTATTGAAAGTTTAGGTGGTGATGTAAAATTTGAAGCATGGTATGCAGATATAGCACATGTATGGTCATCGAAGGACATTAGATATGAAAGTGATATAGCAAGTATACTAAATCAAAATATTAAGTTAGAAATAGATTCTATAAAGATGCTTACCCGTCACATCGAGATGATTGATAATAAACCTGTTATACAAGTACTTCAACAAATTGTCTCTAATGAAGAAAAGCAGTTGATAAGATTGTCGGATTTATTCAAGTCGTATGTAATGACTACAGGGCATGAATAAGTGAAGAAATGTCACACATATTATATCTAGATGTTAAGTTTTAAGGAGTGGGTAGTGAGTGGACAACTTTCAGAAAAAAAATGGTTTTAAAATTATTCGTAAAATGAATAGTTTTGAATATGTGAAAGATCATGCACCAAATAAAGTGGGTGTCTATGTCATGAATCTAAATGGAAAAGTTATGTTTGTTGGGCGTGGATGTGAAGAAGCCACAAAAACAAATGCAAAAGGACTAAGAAAAATGTTACAGGACCACTGGACAGGGAATGTTTTATGCAAGGAGGATTTACATATTCATAAAGACCAAATAACTATTAAAGTGAGAGTGTGTCAAACCATTGAGGAAGCAATTAAACTCGAGCAAAATCTTATTCATCAATATGATACGAAACATAAAGGCTGGAACATTTAGCGTGGGTATAAAACATATTGGATAGAGGGAACAAAAATAATTCTAGTACAGCTGATTAAACCGTGATAGGGTGTTAAATAAAATAAGCATAAAAGAAAAAGTAAAAGTATAAGTGTTTAAAGTAATGGATGACGCAAACTATAATTCCTAAAATGGAATTAGTAAAAAATAGATCACGCTAAAAAAACTAAGTGCACAGATGTTATTGCTGTGTACTTTTATTTTCGTGGAAATTATGGTAAGGTGTCATATATATACAATATTTTACATAAATATAAATAATTAGCAAGGAGGGGATTGTGTGAAACGGCACCAATTTATAAAAGAATTTTTCTGGTTAAATAAAGTGACCTATTTCGTTGGGGTATGTTTTATGATTCTAGCAGCATACATACAGACTCTATTTCCTAAAGTGTTAGGCGAAACGATTGATTTACTAGGAGAGCCACATTTTGAGCAAAAAGATATTATAAAAAATATATTTTTAATTATTATTATCAGCATATTAACATTTTCAGCTACTTACGCTTGGAGAAATTTTATCATTAAAAATGCAAGGTTACTTGAATGTACATTGCGTGAAAAGTTATTTCTACACCTTCAAAAGATGCCAGTCTCATTTTATCAGAAACGAAAAACAGGGGATTTAATTGCATATGCAATTAATGATATAAGCGCAGTTAGAATGACATTTGGACCTGCAACAGCGATGAGCATTAATGGAATAGCTTTGTGTATAGCAACAATTTTTAGCATGATTCAGAAAGTAGAGTGGAGATTAACGATAATCTGTCTTATACCGATCCCGATTATTGTGTTTATGATGCTTAAAATCGGAACACTAATTCGACTTCGTTTTAAGAAAGTACAAGAGTGTTTTGCATCAATTTCTGATCGTGTTCAGGAAAATATTTATGGTATTCGTGTCATAAAATCATTTGTTCAAGAAGAAGATGAACTTAAAAAATTTGATGCATTAAATCAAGAAATGGTAGATGCTAACCTTAAAATGATACAAATTTCTTCCGTACTTACACCTGCCATTGAACTGTGTTTTTCTATTAGCTTTGTACTAAGTTTAATCATTGGAGGCAATATGGTATTAGAGGGTCATATTTCACTTGGTGATTTCGTTGCCTTTAATACATATTTAACGATGTTAATGGGGCCAGTGATATCTATCGGGCGAATAATTAATATTTTTCAACGTGGAATGGCCTCGTATAATCGCTTGGAAGATATTTTTGAAATTGAAAGTGAGATAAATGATGCGTTAGCAGATGTTCGTACCACACTAACTGGACAAATCACAATAAATGACTTGACTTTTACGTATCCAGGAGCAAAAAAACCGTCCCTAAGAAATATCAATTTAACGATTGAAAAAGGACAGAAAATTGGAATTGTAGGTAAAACGGGTTCAGGGAAAACAACCCTTATTCAACTTCTATTAAAGCTCTATACAATACCTGATGGAATGATTTCATTTAATGAAATTGATTTAAATAGGTATACATTGAATACATTACGCGATGGTATTGGGGTCGTTCTCCAAGATAATTTCTTATTCTCATCATCAATAAAAGACAATATGACATTTTTCAAAACGTGTTACGAACAAGAAGCTATTGAAGCTTGTGCTAAAATAAGTTGTATTCATGAAACTATCACACAATTACCAAAAGGGTATGAGACTTTACTTGGTGAACGTGGAATTAATTTATCAGGCGGTCAAAAACAACGATTATCGATTGCACGTGCTTTATTGAAAAATCCACCTGTCCTCATTTTAGATGACGCACTTTCAGCTGTTGATACGATTACTGAAGGCACTATCCTATCTCACTTTGAAAAATTTAGAAATAATCAAACAGAAATCATTATTGCTCACAAGCTATCCTCAGTAAAACACTGTGACCATATCATTTTATTAGATGAAGGGATGATTATAGAAGAAGGCACACATGAAGAGTTACTTCAGAAAGGGGGCAATTATTATGACATTTATATCGAACAATCAAAAGATAACCAAAAGTAAGCAGCCCCGAAAAACAATTCACCGATTATTAAGCCTAACTAGACCTTATATCAAACTATTATGTTTAGCTATCATTTGCGTTCTGATTGTGAATACAGCACAGTTATTAAAACCATTAATTTTAAAGGTAATAATTGATGATTTTTTAGTGAATAAAGCAGAGCAAACCTTATTTTATTCCATTCCACTATTTGCAATGAGTTATTTTTTTATTGTTGCATGTGGTGGACTATTTTCAATCTTCCAAGCAAATTTAGTAAATAAAATGAGTCAAGGTATCATGAAGGATGTCCGATCATCCGTGTTTAAAGTTATTCAGTATTTACCACTATGGTACTTAGATAAGACTTCTTCCGGACGGTTAATAACTCGTGCCACAAATGATGTAGAAGCTTTGAGTGAAATGTATACAGATGTCTTAATAAACTTATTCAAAGATGTATTTTTACTTATTGGAATCGTTTATGCTATGGTAATGCTTGACATTAGATTAGCCGTCGTTTCTTTTGTTGTCGTACCTATTATGTTTTTTTTAGTATTTCTACTGAAAAAGAAAATAAAAGATAATTTTACGAACATGAAACAGCTTATTGGTAAAATAAATGGATTCATGGCGGAAAATATAAGTGGAATGAAAACGATCCAAATATTTAGAGGTGAAGAAGAAAAACATCAGGAGTTTTTAGGGCTAAATGAGGACTATTTTAAAACCACAATTTATCAAGTTCGATTAAATAGTATTCTTAGACCAGCCGCTGATGTGTTTCAAACATTAGCCGTTGCCTTATTATTGGCTTACTCAATGGGGAAAATTGCTGATTTCACTCTAGAAATAGGAGTTTTATATGCTTTTACAACATACATCAAACAATTTTTTAATCCCATATCAGATTTAGCAGAAAGTTATACCACCATTCAATCAGCCCTAATTTCTGCAGATCGTATTTTTGAAGTGTTAGATCAAGAATCTATTTTAGAGGAGTTAGATGTTGGGAAACCGGTTGATCAGATAGACGGGATTATCGAATTTAAAAATGTATGGTTTGCTTATAAAAATGAAGAATGGATTTTAAAGGATGTAAGTTTTAAGGTTGAAGCGGGTCAAATGGCTGCTTTTGTTGGAGAAACAGGTGCAGGAAAAACGACGATTATCAGTTTGATTTCAGGGTTTTACCCTGTCAATAGAGGTGAAATATTAATTGATGGTATTAATATAAATGAGTATAAATTAAGTGATTTAAGAAAAAATGTTGCGGTGGTTTTGCAGGATGTGTTTTTGTTCTCTGGAAATATTTTAGATAACATCACCCTTAATGATGAAATATCAGATGAAATGATTGAG
>JBOFCV010000096.1:0-11094 GCA_051646305.1 Turicibacter sp. | reverse complement strand
AAACGCATTATCACTTACTTGTCCATAGAAATCCCGAATTCGCTTGTACAGAGGCGCAGAGTCTACATCCATAAACAATGAGCACCCAGCAGATAAAGTAGTTAGAATACTAATCAATAAACTATTAAGACATAGTACTTTTGAACCTAAGTAATAAATAAAAATAGTACGTACTATTAAGGATAAAGCCATCTTTAAAAATGTCGTTGTTCCACTTATTCCCATATTTAGTACTGCATAATGGAATCGTGATTTACCCATTATTCATCTACTCCTGCTATTTTATTCATTAGTTTTTCTAATTCAATAAAATGGCCTCTGCTGGATAAAGATATATTCTCTTTAACCGTTTTGTTTAGCGTTCCAAAATGAGTGTTGTTCTCTATTGAATTTAATAATTCACTACTAGTAGATAACTCAGAAAGTGATAATGAATAATTTTCCATTCCTAAATCTTTCATCAAATTTTTGGTCTTATTTGAATAATAAACTGCCAGTAATGGTATACCTAATCTTAATGCTAGTACAGAACTGTGAAATCTAATACCCACTATCTTTTCAGATTTCGTAAATTCATTAATGAAATCCTCTGTATTAGAAAGATAGGGGACTATTTCTATTTTGCTTTTATTTCTAGAGAATTGTTTAATATAATGAGCAGCAACAAGATCATTTTCATTTTCAGAATCAAATGAAAATAAAGCAACACTTTTGTTTGTTGCCTCAACAAAATGATCAGCCAAAGTCGATAGATATTTGTAATTACGATAATTATTCACATTTTTATTTTTTGAACGATATACTGAAATTCCAAGCCCATATTTGGTTGTACTCTTCTCTATATACTTACTAAATACAATATCCGGATACAAGTATACTGGAGTTTTTAAGTTATTCTTCAATAAAATATCGAATGATGCTTCGTCTCTTACAGTAATAAATTCTTTATATTTAAGTTCCCACTTAGCTAAGTTGATTCCAATATTTTTTTTATAAAACGGCCCCATATTGCACCCAATAACAACTGCAGGAATGCCTAATTTTTTAAGTTTTCTTGATTTTTTTATTCTATGTCGGAATCGTATACAATTTTTTAGAGAATCTAATATAAACATTGATCCTCCAATAGTAACATGCATATCCATTTCTATTATTTTATTATCATAATCTTTATTGTCAAAAAATATTATATTTCTATTATTCTTAAATGTTTCTCTAACAACACTATTATCCTCAAAAATATAAATATGATGCTCTGAAAAGTGGTCAGCAAATAACTTTATCATTAAGTCATCACCTAAATTATTATCTAAATATGCATCAACAGCTATTTTCATAAACTCCCCTTCTGTAAAAGCTAAGCAATTCAATGCTTTTTTATTCTATGTCAAAATAATTCACTCAATTTATATTTCAATGTAAAGATAAGCATGTATAGTGATTCCAACTTATATTTAAATAATGCAACGCCTATTTTCGACTTTACATCAAAATCATTCAAATTTTTAAAAGAGACATCAATAACCTCTTGAAAATGATAATTGTTTCTTTCGACTTGAATATATTGCAATTTTTCTAATGGGCTTTTATGTTTATCACGTAAAGTATTTTGTACAAATCGTATATAAGTATTAGTTAAAGCGTTAGTATATTGCGGTTTTAATTTTGAGTTGTTAGAAACAATATTAGATTCTATCCACTTATTTACCCACATCATATCCTCTAAAAGAGTAGGTATATATTTGTTAGACATAGAACTTTCACCCAAATGGTACTCGTACAACTTATCCGATGAAACTATTATTTTTTTTGCATTTACAATTGATTTCAACAAAAATAAATAGTCCTCCGATATTTTAAGATGTTCATCAAATAAAATAAGATTTTTTTTGAGCATTTCTACCGAGTATGCAGCTCTCCACACATAGCCCAATAAATTGTTTTTTGTAGATAACATACGTTTCAACAGACAGTTATTACTTACCTCAGGTTTTTTTTCTAATTTTTCCAAAAGATGTGTATCATTATGTCTCCGGTTATCATTAAATACAGAAAATCCAAATATAAATAGTTCCGATATATTTTTAGATAATTTTTCATTTATAAGGTACAGTGCGTTCTTTACTAAGCGATCATCGGCATCCATAAAAACAAGAAATTCTCCACTTGCAAGATTAATTCCTAAGTTTCTAGCCGAACTAACACCTCTATTTTTTGTATTTACTACCTTCACTTTTCTATTTGTGGTATATAATTTTTCTAAAACTTTCTGAGTATCATCAGTGGAACCGTCATTGATAATCAAAATTTCAAAATTTTTATATGTTTGATTTAAAATACTATTTATACTTTCTTCAATATACTTTTCACTATTAAAGACGGGTACTACAATGGTAATCATTTTTTCATTCATGATTAACCTCCTTTAGAGCGTCATTGTTTTCTACCATTATTGATGCCATACCCATAAGTATTACTATCCAGGCAAATGTGGATGCCATTCCAGAAGAAAAAATAGAATTAATAATTAGTAAACACATAAACACATAGACATATAAATTATGTTTGGCGAATGACAAATAGCTAATGATGAACATGATGATTCCTATTCCACCCATTTCAACATACAATTGAACTATATCCATTTCGAGTGCAAATCCACCAAACGTTTTATACATATAATCTGTAGAAGAGCCAAATCCATACGTTTGAAAATCGGAATTTAGTAACCAATTTAGCCTGTCTGTTCTATTTGTAGAAAATGATCGTAAGTCCACACCCAATACCTGACTGAATTCTACTATATGCTGGGGTTCAATAGCATAATAATAGGCAAATGCAAATACCATTAATACAACTGCAGACATTATAAAAATATATCTACTCACTTTTTTTCTTCTTATGTTAAAAAAACCAAAAATAAGCAATAATATGGCTGTTAAAGTTATTTGACGTTTAAATGTTAAAATAACAAATAACACACTCAAAAATTTCCAAAAATATCCCTTCTTGAAGTAACAAAAAAAACCAGCAAAGCCAACTGATAATAGTGCAAATGTTGAAGATTCAAGTACAGTAGAATTTGTGTTCTGATAATCTATGGTAGATAAATTTTCAAGTATACCTGATATCCCTATTTTAGTAGAATACACATAACCAATAATGGATATTAGGAGTCCCAGCTTAAAAGCTGCATGTATTTCTGATTTGTTCCAGGTATTTATAACTAGGAAAGCATACAACATTGGAGCAAAAACAAATATAAAGGTTTGAATTATTCGAAGGGTAAATTCTGATGATCTAATCGAAAGACTAGTAGAAATTAATGCGACCATTACAAAGAAATAAAAAAACTTTTTAAAGTTATCAAGTAGTAATGTGGCAGAATTTAATCTTTTTTTTGAAAAATATGCTAGAAGTTCAAAAAAAATGCACAAGCTTAATATTCCGTACTTTAATAAACTTGACACTGAAAAAAAACCAGATCCTGAAAAATTATCATTATTTGAATTAAAACTATATATCATAATTAGAAGTATAAATAAAAAAAAACGTCCACTATATAGTTGATTATTTATTTTAAAAAACAAGTTTAATCTCCATCTATAAAACTTAACACTTCTCGATACATGATTCTCCAACTTTTTAACTGCTTTATGAAAGCTAATAAGTTTTGTCCATGAGAATGCTTAACTAACAATCGTGGTACTTTTGCGATCACATAACCATCCTGAATTATTCTATATGCTACTTCGACATCTTCTCCGCCCTTGCCCAAAGCGACTTGGAATGGATGCTTAACTAACAAATTTTTTCTTGCTGCAGCATTACTGCAACTAAAAATCCCTGGGTGAATTGTTGTCTCGTGCTTAACCTGATTATCCAGCCCCTTAATACTATTTTTTAAATATCCTAAATAATTATATATTTTTTCATAAATAGAACCATCTGGTAAAGCAATTACATCACCATAACAAGCTCCTATTTTTTTGTCCTGGAATATATTGTTTATATTCAGTAAATAATCATCATGAACAGGTACAGAATGTCCACTTAAAAAACAAACAATATCTCCCAGAGAATTTGCTACACCGACGTTACTTGCATAGCTATAATTAAATTCTTTTTTTGTTATAAAAACTAATTTAGTATCAAATTTTTTCGAAATTTCTACAGTTCTGTCCGTAGATTCTGAATCCACAATAACTATTTCATAGTTTTTATATGTCTGTTTTTTTAAACTTTCTAATACTTCACCGATATGTTTTTCTTCATTGTAGGTCCTAATAACCACACTTATCTTGTTATCCATGTTTATCCTTTTTAAAATTTATTCAAACAATGCATCTACAATATGAGTGAATTTAGCAATAAAATCACCATTATTCGAGTGGTAACTAACAGGAAATTCCTTAATTTGAGAAATTTTTTCGCTTAATTCCTCGATATTATCTACAATTAGTATGTTATACCCTTTTTAACTAACTGCCGAGCAAAATTCATCTGATGATCATTAACGTGTTCATTAAATTTTTTTAAACGAGGAACAACAATCGGAACTTTACCTTTTGATAATACATTTAAAAAACTGGCCGGCCCACCATGCATAATAATAACTCGAGCACAATCTATTTTTGTTTCCATCTCTTCATAATCTAAAAGTGGAAGAAATATTTTTATTTCTTGTTAAGCTCTTCCATTTTATCTATCAATCTTTCAGAAAATTTTTCAACCATCTCATTGCCACCATAAGTGTTCGGCGTAGGAGATATTATTGAATCTATTAATTCTTCTTTCGTTTCAACCATTTTAATCGGTAGGCCGTTGTTTATTATAAACTCAACAAATTCAATTTGATGATCATTCACGTGCTCGCCAAACTTCTTCAACCGTGGCACAACAGATACAAATTTTCCTGCTTCTAAAGCAGCAAAAAATGAAGCTGGTCCACCGTGCGTCACAACTAATCGAGCTTCGTTCATCTTTTGCGCCATTTCATCAGCACTTAAAAATCTAGTATATTCTGCATTTATTGGTGTTACGGTTGAATATCCGACTTGCATAAAAATCGGTTCGTTGATTTTAACGCTGATTTCATCCATCATCTCTATCAGTCGATTAAAGCCTTGCTCATGCGTTCCCACAGTTAGAAAAATCATTAGTAAATTCTCCCGATATACATGCTCTTTTTATACACACTTTCCATCTCTGGCCATTGAACTATAAACAAATCCGTCACGCGTTCAACCAACCTTCCCGTCAAAGTCGGTTTATCTACTCGATCAATAACTTCAATGTACACTGTCTTTATCTTCATTAACTTAGCAACATAAAAAAACGGAACCGCTATTCCAGCACCCGTTGACACTACAACGTCTGGTTTTTCTGAAAACAAAATTTTAATTGCCAAAAATAAATTCCTAATTAAGTTCAGAATGTTTCGATTTGTCGGAAAATATCCAAAATAGATATTTTCATTTTCAAGCGCTGATACGGCATCCGGTTTGTCAAACGTCACCCACACTCTGTCGTATCTATCCCATACTTTTTTAATTCGCATCAAGTGGTTGAGATGGCCCCCACTCGAGCTTACTAATAATAATTTCATTGTTTTCTCCAATTAATAAAGCTAGACTATTCCGTTTGTCATCAAATGAACTAGTTAACTATTAAATTTTGTCGTTCAATATGCTCCATTGTTATTTGAATAAAACATCTGAGTAACAGTTTTAAATAATATCTTCAAATCAACGAACAAACTCATTGTGTCAATATACATAATATCTAGCTGTATCATTTTTTTAAATGACAAGTTTGAGCGACCGCTAACCTGCCATAGCCCTGTTAGTCCGGGTTTCGTTTCGAGACGTTTCATTTCGTGATTTGAATACTGACGCACTTCCACAGGAAGTGCAGGTCGTGGTCCTACTAAGCTCATTTTCCCTTGAATAACATTTATAAACTGAGGTATCTCATCCAAAGAATGTTTTCTAATAAACCTTCCTATTTTCGTTATTCTTGGATCGTTTTTTATTTTAAAAATTGGACCATCGGATTCATTTTGTTGCACCAGTTTGCCCTTTAACGAAGGTGCCCCAACAACCATTGATCGAAACTTGTACATACTAAATAATTCGCCTTGCTTTCCCACACGAATTTGTTTATACAATACAGGTCCTCCATCCTCCAACTTTATTCTTATTACAATCCAGATTGTAATAGGGAAAAATACAATTAATCCAACGATGCCTCCAACGACATCCATTAATCTTTTAACCCCTTGATATAAAAAACGCTTACTCATACCTCAATCTCCGTTGCTTCGACCGTAACCATATCCGTAACCATATCCGTAACCATATCCATAACCTGCATCGTTTTTACCACCACGAACACGTTGGACAACTCCCAAAATCTTTGTATCCGTTAAACTTAACGTTTCAACAGTACGTTGGAGATTAACCTTTAACGTCTTACCAAATATTGTAACCAAAATTGCACCGTCCACTAGTGGCATCAGTACTTGCGCATCCGTAACTGCCATCACTGGAGGGACATCGAACACGACAACATCGTAATTATTGCGCATCCAGTCAACTACAGCTGCCATACGGGCTGAACTTAATAAATCTGCTGGATTAGGTGGAACGGGTCCGGATGTTAGTACTTCTAGATTGTCCACAAATGTTTTCTGTACTGTATCTTTGGGTTGAGCATTGCTAGCCATAATCGTAGTCAATCCGCGTGTGTTCAACAAATCAAAAGTCGAATGTGCTGTTGGACGACGCAAATCTGCATCAACATAAAGTACCCTTTTTCCGGCTTGCGCCCATGTGACAGCGACATTAGATGCAACCGTTGTCTTTCCATCTGACATTTCAGCCGACGTAAACATCACAACCTGCAGCTTATCTAAGGCTGCACCAGCGAATTCGATGTTCGTACGCAACGTACGAAATTGTTCTGAAATAGCATGCTTCGGCTCAACGAAAGTCACTAAGCGTGCTCCATTAACCTGTGTTTCTGTATCCAGTCTATATTTCTTTTTAAAAATACCCATCATTTTTCTCCATTAAATGCGTCGATTAGAACGGGACTCACTAGTTTGTTTCTGTTGCCCTTCTTCTGCAAGGACTTCTTTCAAATCACGAATCTTACCAATGTAATTGATAATTCCTAAATTCGTAAGATTCAATTCTTCAGTCAGGAATGTTAGGTCCTTAACCGTGCGATCAGTTAAGTCTTTGATGAATCCCCAGCCGAAAGCCGTAACAACACCCAAAACAAAACCAGCCAACGTAATTAACTTAACATTTGGAGAAACTGGCACCGTATTTTTTGTAGCCTTAGACACAATTGACACGTTAGATACTGCCATAATTGAAGAAATCTTTGTCTTAAAGACGTTCGCAATTGCGTTCGCAACATCTTGGGACATCTTCGCATCCCGAGACTTCACATTCACTGAGAAAACTTGCGAATTAGTTTGATTTGAAATGCTAATCATACTGGCAATCGTCTTTGCATCTAATCCTTGATTACGATAAGTAGATGGCATCATTTTGTAAACGGCTTCGCGAGCTGGACTGGTTTGTATTTGTTGTCCCAGTGCGTTCACTTCATACTTGGCTGGAACAGCTGGTGAGACTTGTACCTTGCGTGGACTATTTAACTCTTTGACCACAGCATTCAGAATAATCGGTCGTGTGATAATATCCTTATATGTATTAATGATTTGAACATCAGCTTGTTGATCGTTATACTGCAAACCCTGCTGAGTATCGTCATGCTGTCGATTAACAAGTAAATCAGCCGAGGAACTGTACATGGGGGGAATAACAAACTTTGCAACACCAAAGCTAATACCACTAAACAAAATCCCTAACAAAATCATTAACCAACCATTTCGACGAACAATAAGCCAAAGTCGTCTCAAATCAATCACATTATCCATATAATCCACCTTTTATATTTGCGAATCTAATTAGTAGATTCGCTTTTTATCATATTCATTTTTAAACTATACCACGCAAAATAAATATTTGGCGCAAATACTAAGATTATGGACGTTTTTCCGGCACCTCTCGGTGCCGGACCCCGAAAATTTTTTCAAAACCCGGATTTCACAAATTGTATCGTGCAATAAATAAGCCGTGACTTGTGAATTTTTGAAATTCACAAGTCACGGCTTATAAACATCGTCGTACCGGCTAGTGCCGATAAACCTGAATTGATTTAACTGAAGCAGATATACCAAAGGCAGTTAAATCAATTCAGGGTGGTTTCTAAAATATTCCACTATTGCTTCCTTAACGATTTCTCGTGAACCACCCTTATTACGTCCAATTTTATTTCCCGCTTTTTGAATAACTTTTTTACAGTCGGTTCGATATTAACTGAAAAAACTTCTCGTTCAAACGTTTCTGTTTCTGCTTCAATTTGTTTTTCTAATTTTGACCAACTAATCTGTTCTGTTCGTTCCATAAACCTTTCAGGTTGCCTTAGTGTTGGTAAGTCCGTTTTAATATTAGTATCTACTGCTTTTTTAAATTGTGGTTTTGCCATTTTTAGTAGTTCAACTCCTTAGCCAGATTTTGGTAATACGATCTTGCTTTTTTATAACGCATATCTATTGTCAATGATACTGGCAATTGATATAGCGTGACTGATTCTGCAAACGCTATTAAATTCGGTATATACGTATCAGTCATTTTTTTAATATCGTGATTTTCGGCTACTTCTCGTAAATTATCCAATAAGAATTGATGCGTATTAGTATTCATTTGAACTTTTGTAGGAACAATATGCCTAACATTTACATTTCGATCATCAATAATTTTTAGTGTTGTTTCTGCATTTTTTACGGCATAGGTTTCTGGCGTTGCCACCACAACAAGATCATCTACAATTTCTACGATGTTTTCCAACACAATATCTACAGCTGGCGCCATATCAAAAATAATATAGTCATAATCCTTTTGAACTGATTCAACAAAGTTTAATAAGTGTTTACTACGAACTTCATTTGGTTCTGCTGCCGCTTGAACAATAAAATCAGATAATGTTTGATTACTTGGGATAATGTCTAAATAGTCGTTAATCTTAATAAAATAGTCACTAGCCTGTTTAGCAGTCCAACCACTAATTAAATATGCCCCTAACGTGGTCTCTAACTCATCTGAATCAACACCAAAGGTTAAACTAGCGTGTCCTTGTGGATCTCCGTCAATTAACAAAGTTTTTTTATTTTCTAACGATAAAACACCGGCTATATTAGTAGCAGTTGTTGTTTTAGCAACACCACCTTTGTTATTGTAGAAAGCTATTATTTTTGCCATTAAGTCCCCCCCCATCAGTAATCTATATGTACATGTGTGCCTGGTTTTCAGATATATTTCATACGTTAAAACAGGTATAAAAACCTAGTATTACCTGGCTATGGCAACTAATAAACTACAAGGATTAATGCAACGCTATCCAACGCCCGCTGGACAAATTTGTATAAGTGAAAGCCATTTTAGTTTGAATCACGCTTGTAATGTACACCGGCTAATTAGTAGCCTTCGGCAGACACAAGTGCAAGCACTTGGAACTTATATGCTGACGCTTAATAAAAACCTTTTTTAAAACCAAAACAAGTTGACACGCACTAATCAATCATCGCTCCGAAAGATTTGAGTATTTGAGAATACAGTTCACCCATAGCTTAGCAATAAATGAACAGTATTCAACGTCACTCGCTCCTCAGAGTTCTCGTACCGTCGTCAACAAGACTAGTTCAACACTCACACTTTTAAGGCGTCAGGAGCCGTATACCTGCCTTTTAGCGGTTTCCCGCTGGTGTGAGCCAATAAAGCTCCGTAGACCGTCCAGAATTACGTTATACGTTGATTCTAGGCGGTGTTTTGCCACCCACAAACCCAGTTTTACATATGATCCGTTATTGAATCACTTAGTTTTTGCGTCAAATGCGCTTGGAAGCCAGAGGTCGTGTCCTTATATGCGCTCCCCACACCCCCATGCCGTAATAGTCCGTCACTGCACAGGGAATGCCGTTTAATCATCGGGGTGCATTTTCCCCGCCACAAATTGTGGATACGTCTATAACGTGTACGTTCTACCGGTGCTAATTTGCCATATAAAAAGGGGGCGTGATAAGCGTTTCCTCGTACACACTTACACGTCCCCTTCGGTATCGTCTGTTGAATGCCCCTTTTGGACTGTTCCTGACGTTATCTTGTTGAACTTTCCTATAAACCTAGTATAATAGACTTATAGAAAAATAAATGTGTTAAAGATACGTGACTATCCTTAGCACAGGCACTCGTTGGAACTACCAATTCCGGCGGGTGCCATTTTTTTATTCACTTGTTATTTGATGCATCTATTATAACACGATATTTCGATTTATAATAGATATACTGCCAAATTTATTTAATCAATATACTAACTATACCAAAAAAGCCCCATTTTGTGCGGGGCTTTTTGGTATCTATAAACTTTGTTCACTAGATTGTGAGTGTTGAATCGTTTTCTTGATGTCTTCTGTACTCTTTCAGTCTGATTCAAGACAGGCTTTGACGGCTTGTTTGGCACTGTTTCTGGTGTGTTGCGAGTTAAGGTATTCGACTTGTTATTCACTTCATTCTCAATGCTCTTATGCTGATATTCCGGATTAGTTTTTTCACTTTCAGGTTTATATTTCGATTCAAAATATCCAACTAGTTTCATTGGATCAATTTTGATGTTTTTCTTAATCATAGTTTTGAATAACATAAGGCATTCTTCATCTATTGGAATGCTGTTTTACGATTCAGTCGTTTGCATTATCTGTAACAATGATACCTTTTTATACGTCACAAACAACAAACACATCTATCGCGTTAAGTTTTTCAGACCTTGATAAGAATACCTATTTCTTCTTATCTCTTGGGCGGCTATTACGTCCTTTTTTCGCACGTTCCTGATTTAACCACGCCAGCCCGGAATCCGTAATGTACTTACTCCAATTAGTTTCTATGATGGCATTTTCAGGTATATCGCCTTTATAGCGTCGCAAAAACAAACTGATGTAACTACGACTTTTTCCAATCA
>JBOFCV010000092.1:0-1930 GCA_051646305.1 Turicibacter sp. | reverse complement strand
GGATTGGAAGTCATTGAAACGGTGAGTGAAGAACAAATTGCTCAAATAAAATCGTTAGTCGATACAAATTTATGTGATGTTCAGTTGATTGAAAATGATGCGAATTTACATATTATTGTTGAAGTTTTTAATGAACAAGATCAAGCGATGGTTGAGATTATTCATACGCATCTAAACATTTGTCGTATTGAAAAAAATCATGAAGTGGTATATGAAAATATGTTTGACAAAGATGACTTTAATTCGGCATTAAGTGATCGTTCCGTGTTAAATGTGAAAGATATTATTGAATTTGCGAATCAGATTGATTTGTCTCCCATTGAATGTCTACTAAAGAAGCAAGTGAGCTGCAATCTAAAAATTGCAGAAGAAGGTTTAAATGAGGTGTATGGTGTTAATATTGGAAAGATGATTTTAGAATGCTATGGAAATGATATTAATTCTAAAATGAAAGCCTACGCCTCAGCTGGTTCGGATGCGAGAATGAGTGGATGTAGTTTACCTGTTATGACAACGTCTGGAAGTGGAAATCAAGGAATGACGGCTTCAATTCCTGTTATTGTTTATGCAAAAGAAAAAGGATTAACAGATGAAATGATGTACCGTGGTTTAATTGTCGCCAATCTGATTACGATTCACCAAAAGACTGGGATTGGACGTTTGTCAGCTTATTGTGGGGCGGTTAGTGCAGCTTGTGGAAGTGGGGCAGCCATTACTTACTTAGAACAGGGAACGCTTGATCAAATCGAGAAGACGATTGTTAATACATTAGCAAATATTTCAGGAATTGTCTGTGATGGGGCTAAAGCATCGTGTGCGGCAAAGATTGCCTCAAGTTTAGATGCAGCGATTATGGGGCATTATTTAGCGTTGCGTGGCATTGCGTTTGAAGAAAATTGCGGAATTGTTAAACCAAATATTGAAGATACCATTCATGCTGTTGGGCGCTTAGGACGAGTTGGAATGCGTCAAACAGATATTGAAGTACTAAATATTATGCTAGATAAATAATTTGGGAACGATATAATCGTAGTCATTTTAAAAACGATTAGTTGATTACTCTTACAAAATGT
Organism: Turicibacter sp.; assembly: GCA_051646305.1. Lineage (GTDB taxonomy): Bacteria > Bacillota_I > Bacilli_A > MOL361 > Turicibacteraceae > Turicibacter. Next base: position 857 of record JBOFCV010000092.1, on the reverse strand, counting down.
TTGAAGATAGAAAATATGGCTAACTATATAGAAACAGATAAATAATCTACAAATATATCGCAACTTTTAAACGATAAATGCCTTGATATAACGATATTCTATAGTCCAGATAAAAGTTTTTCCGATGTAAAAAACTTATCTGGACTTATATAGTTATGGATCACTCCTAGCTAGTTTTTTTTATTTTAAAAATCAGTTAACAATCATTTGAAAAATAGTTTAATGACATTAAAAATAGTGAAGAAGGGGAAAAAATTCAGTCTTTATCATATTCATCACATCTTGAGAATAAAATATATAAGTCCTATTATGTTTTTTAGAGGTTAGGATACCATCGTCGCAAAACGCTTAAGATCTATCACCTGTTGCATAGTTTTAATTTATTTTTTGTTTAATTAAATGTTTTATAATTTTTGATTGGGGGAGAGTTATGATTGAGTTAGTGATTAAATGGGGAATTGTTATTTTAGTTTTTTTATTGTTATTATTAATGTGGAAAAAAGCGCCACAAGATAAGGCAATTGTAGTGACAGGGTTACGTCGCCGTGTGATTAGTGGGGGTGGAGGGATTGTCATTCCTTATCTCGAACAAACGGCAAGAATTTCACTTGAAAATATGAAGGTAGAAGTGAAAACTCGTGAATCGTTAGATAGCAATGGGGTTCCAATTGATGCGGATGGTGTGGCTATTATTAAAGTCAATTCTAATCCCAAATGTGTGTTGTTAGCGATGGAACAGTTTAATACAGGACGAGAAAAAGAAACAATTAATGTGATCAAAGAAACCGTACAAGATGTCTTGGAAGGGAAATTACGTGAGATTGTCTCAAAGATGAGTATTGAAGAAATTTATAAAG
>JBOFCV010000086.1:0-3634 GCA_051646305.1 Turicibacter sp. | reverse complement strand
CTTGTTATCTTTCTTAGCCATTATTAATCACTCCATCTATGTATTCGATACTATTATTTACAATTAAATCTAGACGTTGCATGTCCTCTTTTAAATATAAATAGCCAATTAAAGCTTCATATGCTGTACTGTGTGCATACGTTAACACATCTGTATTTTTAGGAACTGATTTACTTTTAGTATTTCGTCCTTTTTTAACAACTTCAATTTCTTTTTCAGTTAGCAAATTTTCTGCTAATAAATAAGCTAAGATTTTTGCTTGAGCATTTGCTGAAACATATTGTACTGCTAATTTGTGAAGACGATATGGTTTATTTATCCCACGACGACACAGTTGCTCACGAACTTTTAAATCATAGTAAGAATCTCCCACAAATGCTAGCATAGTACTATTCATAATATTTACTTCCATATTTTCACGCGCCTTTTTTGATTTCGTCTTATTATACACTAATTCTTTTCGTTTTAACGAAAAACCACTTTTTACGTTCATTTTCCTGATAATTATATAATTACGTCACTTTTGACACCTATAAGTATCAAAAAAATTACTTTTTCAAATAGTTTACATCATTTCCAAATAAAAAAGACTCCATCTAACGATGAAATCTTTTTTACTTAGTTAATCATATCTTATTTTATAAAACATTTAAAGCCTGTAATTGATTTCGTAGGTCATCTGCAGTAGCAAAATCTTTTTCACGTCTAGCAGTTTCCCACGCCATCATCAATTCACGCTCAACATCTGTTAATCGTTTTTTAGTTAAATCAAACCCGAAAACATACGCCATATTTTGAAGTGTCATTAACGCATATTTATACTCGGCATCACTATGTTTAGCACGAACCATCTTATTGATTTGTTTGATGACCCCGTATAAACTTGCAATAGCATTTGCTGAATTAAAATCATCATCAAGCGCTGTGCTAAATTCATTCATTAACTTTTCAAGTTCTAAAACGGGTGTTGGGTTTATATCAAGTAATCCTTGCACATCTAATTTAAGGTGTAATTGTTCGAAAGTTGATTTGATTTTTTGCCACTCTTTAACGGCTAATTCAATGTTTTCATCTGTGTAGTTAATCGGTTGACGATAATGAACAGATAACATAAATAAGCGGAAGGCATTTGGATCCATTTGTTCAAGCATCTCTTTTACATTAATAACATTTCCAATTGATTTACTCATCTTCTCATTATTAATACCTAAGCGTCCAACGTGCATCCAGTAGTTTGCGATGTTGTGGTCATACATACATAAAGCTTGAGCGATTTCATTTTCATGATGTGGGAATTGTAAATCTGCGCCACCACCATGAATATCAATTTTGTCATGGAACTCATCGTTAATCATAACAACACATTCAGTATGCCATCCTGGGCGCCCTTCTCCCCAAGGTGATGTCCAAGTAATTCCCTTGTTTGTTTTTTTCCATAAAACGAAATCAAGTGGATTTTCTTTTTTATTATCTTGAGCAATTCGCGCCCCAACTTCTAACTCATCAATCACTTTTCCTGATAGCTTTCCATACTCGCGTACTTTATCAATTCGGAAGTAAACATCGCCATCCACTGCGTAAGCAAATCCACGCTCAACTAATTCAGAGATAAAAGTGATGATAGAATCCATGCTTTCTGTTACTTTTGGCATTGCCGTAACCGGAAGAGCATTTAATAATTGATTACACTCGATAAAATAATTTAGATATTTTTGAGCGATTTGTGCTTCAGTTACTTCTTCTTCGATGGCGCGATTAATAATTTTATCATCAACATCTGTTACATTTGAAACGTATTTTACGTCGTATCCAAGATACTTGAAGTAACGATGAACTAAGTCAAAAAATAAGATGGGTCTAGCATTCCCAATATGAATATAGTTATAAACTGTCGGTCCACAAACATACATTCTCACCGTATTTTCTTCAATCGGTTTAAATTCTTCTTTTTCACGCGTATACGTATTATAAATTTGCATCGTGAACTTCCTCCTCATCTGTCTTGCTGTTAGTTTCATTTTAATATATTTCTAAAGATTTGCAAATGATACTGTGTTTAAAATGATGATTATATATAAAATAGCGATTTCTTTTATTATATAAGATTTCCGCTGGAATTAGACTACACTGATTTCAAAATTTTAAATGGCGTGTATTTTTATTTTGTATATTTGATATCGTAACCACATTGCTCTAACTTCTGGAGGACTTTATGTTTATGTTCCAAATCGAGCGTTTCAATCACTGCCGTTACACCTAAAGCATACATTGATAATCCCTCACGGTATCGACTTTGTCTAATTGAAACGATATTTCCTAGTTCCTTTGCAATTGTTTCTAGGAAGTTTGTTAGTTCTCCTGGACGGTCGGTGATTGATACTTTGATTTCTGTTCGGCGGCCTGAAGTCATCATGGCATGGTTGATAATGCTCTCGATTAAATTTGTATCGATGTTTCCACCTGATAAAACGGCAGCTACTTTTTTACCTTTTGTATCGATTTTTTTGGACATGATAGCAGCAATTGAGACAGCACCGGCACCTTCACAAACTAAGTTACAGTTTTCTAATAAGAATAAGAAGGCTTGTGAGATTTCGCTTTCTGATACAGTGATGATGTCATCCAAATGTTGTTGAAGAATTGGGAAGGTTACATCACCAGGTGTTGCCACGGCAATGCCATCGGCGATTGTTTTAATGACTTTTGTTGTTTCGATTTTTCCATTTTTAATGGCATTGTACATCGATGGTGCATTTTCTGTTTGAACCCCGATGACTTTTGTAGTTGGATTGATTGATTTAATGGCCAGTGCAATTCCGGCTGCAATTCCACCGCCACCGATTGGCACAAATACGATATCTAAGTCTGGTTGGTCAGCCATCATTTCAAGTCCGATTGTTCCCTGACCAGCAATCACATAGGGATCATTGAATGGATGCACGAATGTAGCATTTGTTGCGTTTTTAATTTCTAGTGCTTTTTGGTAAGCTTCGTCATAGATTTCCCCTTCTAAGACAACTTCAGCACCGTAACGACGTGTGGCAAATATTTTTGCAAAGGGTGCACTTTTTGGCATGACAATCGTTGACTTGATTCCGAGTTTAGTCGCACTAATGGCAACACCTTGTGCATGATTTCCTGCACTAGAAGCAACAACCCCATTTTTTTTCTCTTCCTCTGATAAATGTAGCATTTTATTATAAGCTCCACGGATTTTAAACGATCCCGATAGCTGTAAATTTTCTAATTTTAAATAGACTTCTGATTGGACATGATTGCTTAAATCTGCTGCATGATATAAATCAGTATTTTTAATAACACCTTTTAAATTTTGTTCTGCTTCTTTAATCATTTCAAATGTCACATTTAACATCAGGTATCCCTCCGGCTTTTTCATTATCCCTCATTATTGTATAGCGTTTTCTATTTTTGAATATACTTATATATTAGCATATAATATACTGATAGATAAGCCTTAAAACCATTATATGGATGTGGTATAATTAAAATGATGATTACTTTGATGAGGAGGTATTATAATGAACATTATTTCAACAGTTGATGCACCAAAAGCAATTGGTCCTTATTCTCAAGCTATTGAGGCAAATGGAACACTTTATATTTCAGGACAAAT
>JBOFCV010000085.1:0-1651 GCA_051646305.1 Turicibacter sp. | reverse complement strand
AATACATTATTTACAGGCTTCCATACATCAACCTTTCTAAGGTTTAATGTGTTTTTGGAAAAAACATTATTAAATGAAAACGATAGTGCCTTAGCTACTCTATTAGCCATTTTAGATTTAGTTGTTTTCTCCAACCAATCAAACTTAACTGAAGGGCTGTTATTACCCTCAATATTCATCTGCCAAGAAATCTCATTAATAAACGATTTTTGCAAACTACAAAACAGCTCCCCTTCACCGCCAAGATCATCAAGCCTAAGAAACACATCAACACGAAAACAATCAATTACATCAATCAGTTCAGAGTGCATCTCAAACACATATTCAAATATTCCATCACCAACGAAGTTGGCTTCAGAAACCCTTGAATATACGACGTCATTATTGTTCAAACCTGTAAAGTTAAATTCAAACACTCCACTGACCGGTGCTTGGGTTGAAACAAAGCAAACTTTAAACCCTTGCTCTCTCTCACAAGTAACATTTAGAAGATTACATTCATTATCATCAAGAGATGGGAATACTAATAATTCCACATCACCAAAACGACTTACATCCTGAAGGCCGAAATTCATTCCTGTATCAACATTAAGACTATTCACTATCATTGAAGTGAAATCAATATTAAACCCATCATTGCAACGAAATAAAGACTGCTTATTGCTTACGCTTATTGAGGCACTTATAGCACTTGCACTTCCATGTGGGCTTAATAATGTTTCTTTGAGATGAGAATCACGATTAGGTAAATATCTTGCAGGCCTAAATATCAACTCCCCATCAATGATTTTCACATCACCAAAACTACGTCTAAACTTATCATCAAACCCTAGGTTCAATGCCTTACTGATACTATTAATTGTCTCACCATTGCATGCCATTATTAAAAAATTTCGGCAGACATCACTTTTTAGATACAAACTTAGTTTTGTCACACCTGCTCTAAATGAGCCAAATGATTGAAATGTATCTTTATCACTATATACCCACTGGTTTCTTGCAAAGCTATACGGTAATAGCCTACCGTATATAACTCGACAATCTATGCTACCCTCATGTTCTACTCTCAATACCCATAATTGCAAAGCACACGCTCGCATTTCTGATGAAAATAACCTATCCAACCTAGCATCGTTTAACAAATCAGTTAGTTGATAAGACATTCTTTTACCTCACCCTTTAAAAATAACTAGAACACTCAACTAATTCTGGTCGTTACACCACTGTTTTAACCATTATTTTTTCACGCATCAATTTAACACCATCATAACCAAATCAAGAATATTTATATCTGTTAATGTGCAGGCAAGAAGATATTACAAAAAATCGATTAGTATTTTACATAAATGCACTATCTAATAATTTTCATAATATGTCATCCGGTTAACTGGGAACAACAAATTAACCAAGCTTACGCGCAATCGTAGCCCCGCCACGCCCGCGCGCTTGATCTATGGCTTTTCATGCATCTGCATGACTCTCGCTATCCAGCGCCAAGACTGGCGCTGAGTGCGAAATTTGATCCTTAATGAGTCATGCAGATCCATGCGCTAAACAGCCATCTTTCATGCACACCAAATCAACTCGGCAGCCAACTGTCATCCTCCCAGATTTCTTGGATTATTGATTGGATGACCTTGTGGTCTTCTTC
>JBOFCV010000076.1:0-3231 GCA_051646305.1 Turicibacter sp. | reverse complement strand
GTTCAAGCAGAGGCTTGTGAAATTGAACCGAAGGAATACATGAATCCCATTTTAATGAAGCCGAGTGTGGGATATAAGACGCAGGTCATTACGCGTGGGAAAGTGTACTGCAACATGGATGCTTACGCCTATAAAGAGTTGAATCAGTATTTAAAAACAGTCGCAAAAGATGCCTTTGATGACATTGCTAAAGACTATGAAGTCATTGTCCTTGAAGGATCAGGGAGTTGTGCTGAAATCAATTTAAGAGAAACAGATATTGCGAATATGAAAACCGCAGAAATGGCAGATGCCCCCGTGATTTTAGTTGCTGATATCGATAAAGGCGGCGTATTTGCATCCATTGTTGGAACGATTATGTTACTAACAGACGATGAACGCGCCCGTGTGAAAGGCATTATTATTAATAAGTTTAGAGGGAAAAAAGAATACTTTGAAGATGCGATGAAGCAGATTGAAGAGCTCACTCAAATTCCTGTACTCGGGGTGCTCCCTTATTTTGATTTGGATATAGAAGATGAAGATGGCGCAACTGAAAATATCACTAATACCCGTGGAACTGGTGTGGACATCGCAGTCATTAGATTACCTCATATGTCTAATTTCACAGACTTCAACTCACTTTCAAGAATAGACGACGTAACCGTTAGATTTGTTAAAAATCCACGCGATTTAGAAGGGTGTCATATGGTGATTATCCCTGGAAGTAAAAACACAATTGAAGATTTGAGATATCTTAAACAATCAGGCTTCGCAGACGCCATAAACTTTGAAGTGTCACAAAAGAAATTAATCTTTGGGATTTGTGGAGGCTATCAAATGCTTGGAACACGTGTGGAAGACCCTTTGGGTGTCGAAGGCGATCCAAGTGTAGAAGTTGGGCTCGGTTTGTTAGATATCGTCACTTCGTTTAAGTCACAGAAGACAACCAAGCAAACGTGTGGGATTGATCATAAAGGGAACTCTATCGCAGGTTATGAAATCCATAATGGTGAAAGTGTGACAACCTCTGTGAATAATATTTGGATTAAAGATGAAGCCGGCGATGTATTAGGAATGAAAAACTCAGATGATACTGTTTATGGAACGTATCTTCATGGTCTATTTGATGAAGGTGAATTTGGATTGAATTTAGTAAATGAAATCAAAACCAAATTAAATATTCAAACGGATGCTGTCTGCTCCTATCAAGATTATAAAATGCAACAATATGATAAACTATGCGACTTACTAAAAGAAAATATCAACATGGACTACGTTGAAGAAATCATGAATTTAAAATAAAAATATCATTGTGAAATCAAATTCACAATGATATTTTTTTATTCAACGGTACCTAATGGCTCGTGGTGATAACGATCCAAAAAGAGATTCGTATCGATTAAATTAAACTGTTTATTTAGAGTGAAGATAAGTAATGAATCACGTTTATCTTTTGCGTAGAGTTTATTGTAGCCACTCAGTGTGAGAGCCTTGTTTGTCTCTTCAACCGTAAAGCAACCTCCAATACATAATTTTAAAATATTATCACGGCTCGGAGATTTTGTTCCATTTAAGATTTGATAGCCATATGTTCGATGAATATCTGATTGTTCAATTAAAACACTTTTTTTTATATCCTTAGATGAACGGATTGAATCAATATAGTTAATAAAGCTCAATGTTTCTTCAGGTAACGTCTGATTTAAGTACAGTGAAAGTTCCTCTTCGCTTTCTATTACATTAAGGATCGTATCTAATTCAATTGTCTTTTTATCGTTCATTTCATTCAGTCCCATCGTGAGTTGTCAGTTTATTTAAAATTGAGAATATTCTCATATAATGATATAATGAGTCGAAATTAAAATCAACATTTATGGGGGATCTAATGGACACTTTTGAAAGAGAATATCAGTTATCACTTTTTGATAACTTGACTAGTCTAAATACTTCCAAAAAGAGTGAGATTATACTCGTTCAAAATTCACTAAACGGGAAAATCTATATCAAAAAAATACTTAAGAGTTACAATCTAGACGTTTATCATAAGTTGACGCAAATTAGCACAAAACATATACCTAAAATTTATGAATTGTTTGAAGAAAAAGATACCTTAATTATGATTGAGGAATTTATTAATGGACGAACGCTTGAAGAAATCATGGCTGAAGATGGGATATTATCTGATCAACAAGCTATTACCTATATTCTTACCTTATGTGATGTGTTAGAGCTTTTACATGAGCAACAACCACCAATTATTCACCGTGATATTAAGCCTTCCAATATTATGATTAGCAATGACAATATTTTAAAATTAATCGATTTTGATGTGTCCCGAATTTATCGTGAGGATGTAGAACTTGATACTCATATTTTAGGCACAAAGGGTTATGCATCACCTGAGCAATTTGGATTTGAGCAAACGGATGGACGAAGTGATATTTATTCCATCGGAATTTTATTGAATGTTTTAACAAAAGGCACAAATATTAAGACGAAAAAGGATATGTCTGTGGTTGAAGTCGTCATCGATAAGTGTACTAAAATATCGGCAGATGAAAGATATCAATCCATTCAAGAACTAAAAGGCGCACTTTCAAACATTTTAAATGTTTTTGATGAGATACCGTTAGTTGAAACAAAGAAATTAAAGGTAGATTGGTCTAATCTGATATTAAAGGAATTTAAAAAAATTCCTGGTTATAGCGGTAAACAACCGTTGACTGTCATTCCTTTCACGATTTGGTATGCTTTTTTATTATTCGGGGCGTTTGGTATGAATGCAGAGGAAAATCTGCTTGGCGTGTTGCAAAATATATTTTTGGCACTGACGCTGTTGTCCATTACCTTCCTTAATGCCAATTATAAAAATATCCACAAGAAGTTAAACGTCATGCAAAAAAGTCCTGTGCTAGGGTATTTGGTATATAATTTTTTATTGATCATGCTTGGAGGATTTGGTTTAACTCTTTTGGGAGGTTAAGTGAGTTTTACTCAAAACAGTTTAAATTTTTATAACAAGTGGCGGTTATTTTTTTGTCGAGTTAACACAGTAAAATGATTGTAATTTTAGGCTATGTTTTAAATTAATGTGGAAAATGGATACTTTTTAAGATATAGGTTATAGTATGCCAAGTATAAAGTATATAATAACAGATAGACAAACATTACCATTAAATCAAGCGGAGGAATATTAGCTTACTTAGAAGAATTTCTTGTAGTAGGTTCTCAAGTAGGTGAAGTAGTTAT
>JBOFCV010000541.1:0-8744 GCA_051646305.1 Turicibacter sp. | reverse complement strand
CTGAGCTATCCACTTATTTCTTTAATTTGCAATAATCTATAAATTTGCCTATTTCCATATTCAATATAATAAAAGTTATATTGAATATAGTTCTAAGTGGTGCAGTGCGTATACTTATGTATACATTAGTATACACACCGTTTACTGAATTTAGGTGTAATGTATACGAGTGTATACTTTTGTATACATAAAAAACTAAGGGTAGAAAAAAAGTTAAAAATTAGATATAATGGAATCATAAATTAAAAATTGGTGAAGAAAAAAGGTGTGTAAAGATGGCAGATGCAGTGTTAAGTGTGCGTATAGATGAGACATTAAAAGGAAAATTCATTGAATTAGCCCAAGAAAATGGCATAAATAATAAAGATTTGATGGAGGTGTTGGTCACGCAGTATGAGCTAAGTCAAATGGGTGATGGAAGCCAACAATTTAGCCAGGATATAGATGAATTACAAAGAATAACAAAAAGAATGATGGAGTTATATCTTCATCTCATGGAACGAAGTCAATTAAAAGAGGTGGAGATAAAAAATAAGGAATCTGTATTGGTGAAAACAAAGGAAGAACAAATTGTAAAGTTACAGGCTGAAGTTGAATCGTTATTAGAAAAAGGAAAACAAATGACGACATTAAAAGATGAGATAAAAAGTGTAAAAGCTAAATGGGTGACCTTAAGTGAAGAAAATGATAATCTTAAAGACATGAATCAGCTGTTGAAAGATAAAAATAAAGAACTTCTAAAATCGGCATCAGAGCACAAGGTGAAACTTGACTCATTTGAAGCAGTCATGTCACAAGTCAATGTCCTAGCAGCAACCATCGAAGATCAAAAAGTAGCTATTCGCGAATCGGAGTTGAAATTAGATAGGGTGGAAGCACAGAAAAAAGCGATTCTTGAAAAATCAGCTAAAGACTTAAATCAGTTAGAGATCAAAGGGGAAGAACAACGATTATTTGAAGAGCAGAAGCAAAATTTAAAATTAAATGAAATGAAACTTGCGTTAAAAGAGGAGTACAATGAACAATTAATGGAAGTAAAAGAAGAGTACATGATTAAGATTGCACAATTAATGAATGAAAAAGAGACATTATTAAATCGTTTGAGTGAAAAAAAGGATCATGAAAGTTAAGCAAACTGTAAGAGTGGGTGAACGAAATCACTGTTTTTTTTGTTGGTGAACGTAGTGTGCATCCTGCCGTTGAATCGATTGACAGATGGGCGTATAATATAGGATATAAATTTAAGTATGTTCAGAATGGGGTGTTAGAATGACTCTATTAGAAGAGGTACACAAACGTATGAGTCTTTTTAATAAGATGTTTGATAAAATACGAGTGGTTGACCCTGTTGAAAAAAAAGTGGTTCAAGAAGATAGAGAAGATAGTATCATGATCAACCAAAAAGTTCGTTCAAGTAATTGTTTTAACTTTTGGGAATCAAATTCGATGTGTAAGAATTGTGTATCGTATCAAGCATATAAAGAAAATAAATCATTTGTTAAAGTTGAAAGAGGGACTGATGGGTATTATTGGACCGTTGCAACCCCAGTTGAATATGAAGGAAAGCGATACATCGTTGAGTTTCTTAAAAAAATGGGTGAGCAAGACTGTATTGTTGATCAAGATTATGACAGTGTAATTTCGATGGACACGTCATTATTTGATTTAGCTGAGTTAGCTCATAAAGATTCGCTAACTCAAATTTATAACCGCCGATATTTAAACGAACGGTTAGAAAAAGATCTTTTTATTAGTCAATTTCATCAACACCATCTCAGTATTTTGATGCTGGATATTGATTATTTTAAACAAATTAATGATACATTTGGCCATCTGTATGGGGATGAAGTATTGGTTGACTTTGCAACGTATATAAAATCTTTATTACGGAAAGACATAGATTGGATCTCCCGATTTGGTGGTGAGGAGTTTGTGGTTGTTTTGAATCGAACATCATACGAACAGGCACATGCAATTGCACAACGTATTCGCAAGAAAATTGAAGACCATACCTTTACTGCTAACAGTCATCCTCTAAAACTAACGTGCAGCATTGGTGTTGCAACCTCACAGAGTGGTGAAAGAAACTTCCATGACTTATTAAACGTGGTTGATAAAAATGTATATGTTGCTAAATATAATGGTAGAAATCGTGTCGTATAAAAAATAGACCAACAGTTCACATAATCTGTTGGTCTATTTTTTATCCAATAGGGGAAAGAATAGCTTATATGACCGTTTGATAGGTGGTTATTTTTAAAGGTGCCTTGAATGATTTTTGAATTCATCGCATATAATAGAGTATCTTTTAATTATAAGGTATGTCGTCGTAGAAAAATAAAATCACATCACAAAATGTGACAAAACAGTTTCGTTTCTGTTCAAATGATACAATTTCTTATAGTAAATACAACTCACTAGGCTCAAAATATGAAATTATTAGGAGGTAGCGAGTTGAAAGTATTGTGTTTATGGGCAGCTAGATTTATAATATTCACATAATGAAAGCGTATTCTTAAAAAAGGGGTGACTATTGTGATTTATAAGTTGTTAAATTATCTAAAAGAGGTTAGAGTAGAGTCGCAAACAGGTAGTGAACAGTTAATTCATCAGGAAAAATGCTATGAAGGAAGCCATCTTTGTATGACGGTGAAAGAAATCAAGCACAATGAAATCGAATTTAAAATTAATAAACTTGAGGGAAATTACGATAAATTAATCATTAATTTCTTTAATCCAATAGAAAGTGTAACGGGTGTTTTGGATGATTCAGGTCATATTACTTCTGATTGGGTTGAACAAAAACAACAAAATCGTTGTCTAATGAGTTCGGAATGGGGAACATATTGTTTAGGGCTGGTTAAAGAGACGAATCAAGCCTGTACCTTTATTGTCAATCCTCGTGAAATTCAAATTGTCTTTGATTTAACACATGCGGATAAAGATAACTTAACTTACCATGTTGTGTTTGATAAGTATGTACCGATTTATTCAACTATAGAGGTTATGAGAAGATTTGATGCGACATTAGGTTAATATATTCTTTCAAAACTGCTGTAAAAGGCAGTTTTTTTCTTGTATTGAGGGCGTAAAGTTCTAAGTATAAAAATTTTAATAGATGTAAAGGCACGCTCACATTTGAGGTGCGGGATTTCACAAAGATTATCCTGGATCACTATTAGTTATTGTAACAAGAGATTACGATAGCGTTATTTGAAAGTGTATAAAAAGTGTGAAATTTATATTAATATAGAATAAAAAGGAAGTAATTTAATCTAGTAACTTAAAATATACGAACAGGTATGGTAAAATATTTTAGAAAGGGGGCAGGGATAAAAATCGATTTTAGGATATAAAACGGAGATGACATCAGGGAGGATTTATGAAGAAGAATATTATGTTAATGTTCGTTTTTGTTACGACATTACTATTAGGGTGTAGTTCAGATAAAAATGATATCAATGAAGAAGCTAATCAAGACACTCCATCACAGAGTGAAAACATAGATAGTAAAGTTTTCGAAGAACAAACTTATGTTATAGATTCAAAATACGATGCCTTGGCTGAATCTATTGATTTCTATTTAAAGGATCAGGCGTTTAATGGTGCTGCTTTAATTGCCACAGGTGACGATATGATTTTAGCTAGAGGCTACGGTCTTGCTAACCTTGAACAAGGAACAGGCGTACAAACAGATACAAAGTTTCAAATTGCTTCGGTATCAAAGTCATTTGTTGCAGTTAGCATCATGCAATTAATTGAAAAAGGTGAGTTAAGCTTAGAGACAACAGTGGATAAATTTTTTCCGACATTACCCCATGGCTCTGAGATTACCATTCACCAATTGCTAACGCATACGTCAGCACTATATTCTGATGACAATTCTGGATATACAGAGGCGAATACAGTTGAGCAAGTGATTGCTGATGCCTTTAAAAAGGATAATTTATATTACGATGAACCCGGAATATTTCCTATTTATTCAAACTTAGGCTATGATCTTTTGGGTGCTATTATTGAGAAAATATCGGGACTAACTTATTCAGAGTATTTGCGACTAAACATATTAAAACCGCTAGACATGAATAATTCAGGTTTAAATGCTGAAGCTCTTCATTTAGAGGATTTTGCAGTTGCTTACAACGGAAATATTAGTGAAGGCTACCGTGCAAGAGTATTCAACCCCTCATTTGGTTATGCCTCTGGGGGGATGCATTCTACCATTGAAGATTTATATAAATATGACCGAGCACTTGCTAATAATCAATTAATTAGTCAGGAAAGTTATAATTTAATGACAACAGCGTATACAAAATTGGGAAGTAAACCTTATGGTTATGGTTGGTACGTTGATTTGTGGATTGAGGATACTATTTCACATCCAGGTAATCTGATTGGGTGGCATTCCATGATGCTAAGACACCAAGAAGATAAAGTCACCGTTATTTTATTAACTAATCATGATGAAAGTGATATGAATATGGCGTATACGATAGCAAGGTTAGTTCTTGCTAATGTAAAGTAATAAACAATGAATGAAATAGATATGATTTAAACTTAGAAAATTGAGATATTTGGCTCAATTTCTAAGTTTTTTTACGATACACGAATGATTCGTTGATGGCAAGTTAAAACGCTAGATGTTTTGATACGATCTTTTACGAAAGAAGAAATAAATACGAAGGAGGGATTGCAGTGAAATTTGGGATAATAGCTGATATTCATGGAAATTTTCAAGCATTGCAGGCCATTATAGAGGCCTTACGAGAACAAGATGTTAATCAGTACATCATAGCAGGAGATCTGATAGCGGATTGTGCCCAACCAAACGAAGTGGTGGAGTTCATTAGAGAGTTGGATGCCTATGTCATTAAAGGGAACAGAGAAGAATATATCCAAGCTTATATTGAAGGTAAACATCCTGAGTGGGATGATTATAAGCAAATGGCAAGTGTTGTATGGACTGCTAAAGCACTGACTTCAAAAAACTATGAGTATTTAAATGAATTACCTAATCAATTACAAATAGAATTAAATGACTTGGGTCGTATCACAATGGTTCATGGATCACCTTTTCATACGTCACAACATTTATTTGGCGATAAAGAACATGAGCTATTAGAACGTTCCGTCAGATGTGTTGAATCGGAAGTGCTAATAGTTGGGCATTCGCATATTCCGTGGAAAAAATACGTTGAATCAACTTTAGTATTTAATCCTGGATCTGCCGGGGTTCACTTCAATGGGGTACATGAAGCAGAATATGGTATTTTAACGTATCATGATAATAAATGGAAAGGAAAGCATTACACCGTCCCTTATGATTTAGATGAAGTTGCAAATCAAATGGTGCAAAATGGGTTAAGTGACGCTGCTAATACCTGGTCTAGATTAATTATTCAATCTTTAAATGAAGGCATCAATGCAAACATATTATTTATGGAAAAAGGAAGGGAATATAGAGATTGCAATGGGTTTATTCCGAATGAACGCTTTGATGAACTAAGTCACGTATGGTTTGAATAATTAAGAGTAGTAACAACTTAAATTGACTAAAAAGGTGTCGTATATCGTGTTTAATAATCAGAGATGGGTGATTCCCTTTACCATAATTTTTTATCAGACATATGTTATAGTAGGAGTAGAGAGGACAGATTTGTTTTTGTTTTTTTACTACCTAATCAATGATAAAGAAGGTATTTCTGTGAATGCTATAATTAACTACTTAAAACCTAGAGTGACAAATTACGGATTTTGGGTGAGTATATTCGCACTTATTCCATTAATCTTAAAAGCGTTTGGTGTTACTATTATCCCGGACTACGAAAATATCGTACATACAATTTTAGGCTTACTTGTTGTGATGGGGATTGTTAGTAATCCGACAACAGTTAATAAAGGATTTGGCGATGACTTAGTAGAAGAGTCTATACCCGAACAAAAATAAGGAACATTAAAAAAGGGATTCTTTAGTGGAGGTACTCCTCGTAACAATCCCTTTTTTCTTGTCCTTAAATCGGCCCATCCGATATAAATTAAACGCAAATGACTTATTATCCGGAAAGTCATAGAGGGATAATGGACGATACCCAAAGCGACATGTTATTTTTCATGGCTATCACCGAAGGGATATTCAAAGTTATTTAATCGTCAGAAATTTGTTAACTCAAATGCTTGAGGTAATTTTATGGTGATCTATAGGGAAATCATCGTAATTTCATTGCTTTTGCTCATAATAACTAAAAAAGAGGTGGAACACATGAAGAATAAATTAGATCAAATCAATAGGGATGAATTGAAAAACAGATTAACCCCGCTTCAGTATGAAGTCACACAAAACAACGCAACAGAACCTCCGTTCTCTAACGAGTTTAATAGGCACTTTGAAGAAGGAATCTATGTTGATGTTGTTAGTGGAGAACCTTTATTTTCATCAAAGGATAAATTTAATTCAGGATGTGGGTGGCCAGCCTTTTCAAAACCACTGGAAAGACAAGTTATCAAGGAGAAAGTTGATGCGTCACATTTTATGCATCGAACTGAAGTTAGAAGTTCCCAAGGAGATTCACATCTAGGTCATGTATTTAGTGATGGACCACAAGATCTTGGAGGGATGCGATATTGTATCAATTCAGCAGCATTACGATTCATCCCTAAAAGCGAGATGGAAGCAGCGGGATATGGTGAGTACTTAAACAATCTCTAAATCACTATCTCAATTGTGATGAGTTTAAAAAGATAGGCTTATTTAAACCGTGTCGATGTTATCATTGGACAGTGTTAAATAATTTTTTCATCTTCAACACAATCTTAGAATGAGTCAACCCTAGCATACGAATTTAACTTAAAATATTCAAAAATGGGCGGGTCCTTTAGATTTTTATAAAGGTTAAAAAAAAATTATTGACTAACGGAACTTAAACTTAAAGAATAGCAATTTATCATAGCTTTCATCATAGACAGTTTGCTCTATTGTTTTAAACGCATATACAACTAGCACTGTTTGAGAATAAGATAAAGATAGAGAATCATTCTCTAATATTGCTAGGAAGAAGGTTTTAATTTGGTTCAAAAATTAATTTTACCATTTAGAGGTGACTCTAAAGTAACGGCTGGGTACAAATGTTCGGGATATGCTAGTTACATGCGATCGACCTATCGCTTATCAAATGCTGTACATTATGGGCATGATTGCAAACCGACAAATGGAAGCACGACGATATATGGTAGCGGGATTGGAAAAGTCATTAACTTTGGTTACGGTCCGGCTTGTGGTAATGTTGTCATTGTTGAATATAACGATGTGTATAATCACGTCACAGGCCAAACACATCCAACCATTGTTGCACGTTATTTTCACTTAGATTCATTTGATAAATCATTAAAAATTGGCATGGCAGTCACAACAGACACGATACTTGGGCAACTGGGGGGAACGGGTACATATGGTGGTGGAGCTAATAATAAGCATTTACATATTGAAATGGACACAGATGCTAAGTATCCAGGATATACACCGACTTTAAAAGGCCGTGATGGTATTTTAAGAGCGGGAACTGATTCAACGGTAGGCGCTGCAACACTATTCCATATTCACACAAGCTCAGCTCCTATTCAAAGTTTAGTTGGCGCTGTTGATAATATCTGGGTACGACCTGCAGATCTAAATTTACCTAAAATTTAGGTATTAGAACGAATGTTCATAATCAATTCAACTCCAGTTACAAGAATCCTACAGTGTTAACCCATTAACTATGAAAAAAGCAGAGCGTCATCATCATATTACGTCTCTGCTTTTCTATGTTTTTTTATTTAAAGAACGAATGTTCTGTTTTTTTATATACAAGACAAAAATTAGTGCCTAGGTTACTAAAAATCTTAAGACAAGTTATAAAGCTTGTCAAAAAATCATAAAAAAATTAGGGGAGATAGTTTGTTCTGGCTATTCTTTAATGATTTTTTAAGTCAGAAAAATAAATGGGACCAATTTTTTTGGGGACACTTGAAGCTTCTCTTTTCTAATAAGTTTGTGGGGATTATCCGAGTTATTTTTAACAAAGAGAGTGTTGTAAAAGTTAGTAATAATTTATTAAAGGTTATGATAGGGTCCATATTAGTACGACGCCAGGAATAGAGAGTTTACTATCCTATGATTACTTTTAATGGGTAACTATTTTACTAAATGGAGAGGATAGTGTTTTTCTTAAGTAATACTGTAATAAAATAATTAGAATTTGTTATAATATCGACGGTTTTTTAATATATTTTACTAGATATTACAATTAACTATTGAGGTGGTGGATACATGTATAAAAAAATGGAGGAGTTAATGAATCTATCCAGTAAAGCACTTGCAATTAAATTAATGAAAATTGGTTTGATAATTATCTTAGTTTTAACTGTTGTAGCGTTTTCAATCGGGACATGTATCTCAATAAGTAACTCTTTTATTACTGGAATGGTCGTAGTCTTTCTAATATTACTTAGTTTATTCTATTTATTCCTTTTGTTGTGTTTAACTGTTGGTTTATTTCAAGGGCTAGGAATATTAGGTGACATTCGATTTTATCAAGTAGAGTTAAAAGAATCAAATCCTAACGTGGTAGTCCCGATTGAAGCGGAAGTTGCAAAACAAACAGAGGTTGTAAAGGAAACTATGGTAGATGACGTTCAACCTTTAATCATCAAACATAAGGTGTCCAAACAAGACCTGCAACTAATAAATCAAGTAAATCAAGACATTC
>JBOFCV010000471.1:0-4897 GCA_051646305.1 Turicibacter sp. | reverse complement strand
CTTCACGTTTAGCAAAAAAAATTAATGCCAGTGATATCGATGTGGTTAATTTACATTGGGTGGCTGGTGAAACCATGTCGATTGAGGATATTGGTCGAATTAAAAAGCCGATTGTCTGGACTATGCATGATATGTGGCCCTTCTGCGGTACAGAGCATGTTACCGACTACGATACCAATGCCCGTTGGCGTAAGGGTTATATCAAGGCCAACCGAGGTGACGGTGAGCGAGGGCTTGATTTAGATCGCTATGCTTGGCTACGCAAGCTCAAAGCCTGGCAGCATCCGATACATATTGTTGCACCAAGTCGTTGGCTGGCTGAATGCGCCAAGGGCAGCAAATTATTTGAAGATAAATCAATTAATGTCATTCCTAACACCTTAAATACTGACGTCTATAAACCCCTTAATAATGCCTTTTGTCGCGAGGCGCTTAATTTACCCCGGGATAAAGAAATTATTTTATTTGGTGCAATGGGGGGCGGGCGAGACCCGAATAAAGGTTATGATTTATTGGTTGCAGCATTAGAGCATTTATCTGTAAGTTTAAAAACTGATGGTGTGTTGTGTGTGGTATTTGGCCAAAGCCAGCCGCAGCAAGCCCCTGATTTCCCTTTTAACACCCAATGGCTAGGTCATATTCATGATGATGCCACTTTGGCATTACTCTACAATGCCGCAACAGTGATGGTAGTGCCGTCAAAGCAAGAGGCATTTGGTCAAACAGCATCAGAGGCTCAGGCTTGTGGCACGCCGGTCGTCGCATTTAATTGCACTGGATTAACGGATGTAGTTGAACATCAACAATCTGGTTATTTGGCTAAAGCTTACGATAGCGTCGATATGGCGGCTGGTTTGCAGTGGATTTTAGGTAACCCTGCTGAGTGTGAAAGGCTAGGTAGAAATGCGAGGTTGCGGGCAGAAAAGTTATGGAGTATGGACACCGTAGTTGAACAATATCTCAGTATTTATTCGAGGCTTTTGGAAAAAACAGATTAGAGATCTGCTGATCTTTGCGCGAATATAACAGGTTCACTAATATAGCTGGGTCAGATCTTGCTCGCATGTTTATCGTGAACTGGCAACATTACACAAGTTGCAGCTGAGCATGAGTCGCAAAGGCAACTGTTGGGCAGCATCTGTGCAGAGAGTTTCTTCTACTCGCTGAAAGTGGAAGCGGTTTAATATGAGGCGTTCATGGATCGCGAAACCATGTGCCAGACCGTATTTGAATACATAGAGGTTGATTATAACCATACCAGAAGGCACAGTGCGCTTGGCTACGTCAGCCCAGAAAACTATGAACGGAAAAATGTCGCTTAGTGACCTGTCCAGTTTGTACCGGAGCGGATTAGAAAGTCCCGAGCCTGTTATCCAGATTATCAACGAGAACCAATTTTTATGCAAAACCGACTTAATTTTGGAAGGCGATACTTCAGTTCAAATGTACAAATTTCAAAGCTAATATATCATCTTATTTTTTTTTCTGTTTTTTGTTCTATGCCTCAGATGAATTTGGTTCTTGCTGGGGTTAATTATGGAATTTATTTATTTAGTATAATTTGCTTTTCATTTATAACAGCAGTTCTAATTTTTAGAAGTAGATCAAGTTTAAGTTTAGATACTCTTTTTCTTTCAATTTTTTTTATTATTTCTTATTTCTTATTTTATTTATTGGGTCACGTAAGTCTTTCAGGCTTATATGTAACACTTCGTATAATTCCAGTGCTTTACGTCTCTTATTGGATTTCAAATAATGAACCTAAACTTGCTCAGAAATTGTTTTTATCAATAGCAGTCATATATGCGATATTTTCAATTGTAGATATTTATTTAGTTTTATATAATTATGGTACCTTTTTTGTCGAGAGAGAGCAGTGGTATTCGTTATATGTAACTTATTATGGTTTTGATTCTGCACAAGCGGCAGCTAATGAACAAATTTACAATCTTGCAAATCAATCGCTTATTTTAATAGTTCTATTTATCAAATTTCCAAATATATCAAAATTACATCTTATTACTATGTCATTGCTTGCATTCAAACTTGTAATAAGTACTTTCTTTTCACCAATAATAATGCTACTTGTTTTCTTCAGTATATATCTATTTGGATTTGTTATCACTTCAAGAACCATTAGGTTTAAAATTTACTTTCTTGTTTTTATTTTCACTTTCTGTGCACTTGTAGTGTTAATCTACTTTAATTTGCCAAGTGATAGCAGATTATATGTGAGACTAGATCTTTTATACAGATTTTTATTTTCAGGAGAGTCTATAAGCCTTGAGGTTTTAACTTCGAATAGGAATTATCTCATAACAAAATCATTTGATGTTTGGTTAGATAATTTAATATTTGGTGTTGGCGACTCCAATAATAACTTAATAGGTGGGCATAGTTCATTATTCGATTATCTGGCTTTGTATGGTATAATTCTAGGCTCTATAGTTTTGATCCCTCTTTATTTTGCAATTAAAAGCATTGGAGTCGAAAACACACTTAGAACAAAAAATGGCATAGCAGTGTTGGCTTTTTATATAACAGTTTTTTATTCATTTGTTATGAACCCTAACTTCAATAATGCGATTCCATTTACTTTGTTTTTTACTTTTGGCTTTATTCTATCTGCAGGTGTTTGGAGTAGACATGGAGAGAGATAAGCATAGATTTTATAACTTTCTTGATGATTTATGTAAACGTTCAAGATTTGAGTTGATTGTAGTCAAAACCCTTGGCTCACGATTTGAGCCAAGCTTTATTTTTGTTTTGTTCGACTTAATTTATATACCATACATATGTTATAAAAACATATTTAATGGGAAAGAACTAATAATTATAAGAGAATTTAACACCATTCCATTTTTTATATCCGCATTATTTCTTTGGCCGATAAGCAAACGAATAGTATTAAATGTTAACCATAATTTTCAGAAAGCTTTAATATCAAGAGTACATTATTGGCTTTTAATTTTATATGATGCCCTAGGATTTAGATATCTATGTTTTGAATGTGAAAAATCACCTATACCATTTAAAAACACCATGTTAACTATTCCATTCCCTATAGAGGGCCTAGGTGAACGTCATTTCACTAAAACTAATTCAGATTCTTGCCAGGCTAGAATTGGATTCGCAGGTTCATATCGAACAGAAAAGAAAATTGAAGAATTATTAATTGCATTGCAACCGCTAAAGGCAATGAATTATGAGCTTGTTTTAGCAACTGATAATGAGAGTTTATTGCAGGAGTACCATAGTAAAGGCTGGATGGTTTTTAACACATCAGATACTGAAAATTATCTTAAATCGATAGAATACATTAACATATTGGTCTTAAATTATGATGTTAAAAATTACTATTGTCGCCATAGTGGTGTTTTAACTGATTTTATTGCAAAAGGTAAAGTAGTTATCGCTCCAAACTATTTAATTTTTAGACGTCAATTATTAGAGCCTTGTCAAGTAGGGCTTCTTTTTGATGATTTAACGTTGTTGCCAAAACTGGTGCATTCAAACATGGGTGAGCTACTTTGTACGTTCGATATCAACAGGAAAATGTACATAAACAGTCGTAGGTTTGCGAGTGTTGTTCAGCAACTTGATGAGCAGTTATCATGTCTAAAGCAAAATTAATATCTGCGGTTATTTTAACCTATAATGAAGAGAAACATATAAAGCGTTGCATTGAATCAATTAGCCATGTCGTTGAAAAAATTTATGTATTAGATTCATTTTCTTCTGATAAAACACTGGATATTCTATCAGAATTTGACAATGTGACCATAAAGCAAAATAAATTCATAAATTATGCCACTCAATTTAATCATGCCCTTAATGTATTTGATATTAGTTCTGAATGGGTTATGCGCATTGATGCGGATGAAATTATAGATTTAGATTTAAAAAATTGGCTATCTACTCGGTTGATGGGTTTGCCGAAAAATATTTGTGGCGTTAATGTTAATAGGCATATGACATTTATGAGCAATCCACTGGTTTATGGTGGAATGAGCACTTACTGGATGTTGCGAATTTGGCGTAATGGTTATGCTCATTGTGAGCAACGCTGGATGGATGAGCATATGGTGCTGTCTAGTGGCTTAACTATGAAAGCTAATGGCAAACTAATTGATGATAACCTCAACACTCTAAGTTGGTGGGCTCACAAGCATGTGGACTATTCAACACGAGAAGCAATTGACATATTGATCTCTGAAAAAACAACTGATGCTCACGTAGATACAGTAAGAAAATTAAAAGGATTGTACAATAAGATTCCGCTGTTTATTCGACCATTCTTATATTTCCTATATAGATATTTTTTTCGGCTTGGTTTTATGGATGGAAAGATAGGGTTTCTTTGGTGTTTCCTGCAAGGATTTTGGTATCGAATGATGGTTGATGCTAAAGTTTTTGAAATTAAATCCGAAGCAAAAAAATACAATAAATCAATTAAAGATGTCATAAAAGACAAATATGGATACGAGGTATAACATGAAAGTAGCACTCATCACCGGCATCACTGGTCAAGACGGTTCCTATTTAGCCGAGCTGTTAGTTGATAAGGGTTATCAGGTTCACGGTTTAATCCGCCGCGCGTCTTCTTATAACACCAGCCGAATAGATCACCTGCGCCAGTTAAGCGATAACATTACCCTACATTATGGTGATTTATCTGACAGCTCTAATCTTAACCGGTTGATCAAAGAGATTGCGCCTGATGAAGTGTATAACCTCGGGGCGATGTCGCATGTCGCAGTCTCTTTTGAATCACCGGAATATGCTGCGGATGTGGATGCCATCGGCACTCTGCGTATTCTTGAAGCGATTCGAGTGAATGGCTTGGCACAAAAGACTAAGTTTTATCAAGCTTCTACTTCAGAGTTGTATGGTTTGG
>JBOFCV010000464.1:0-2684 GCA_051646305.1 Turicibacter sp. | reverse complement strand
AGAAAACTTATTTTTACATGGATCACTAAATAAATAATAAATGTATAAATAAAGCCACCAGATAAACACTAGTTGTTTCTGGTGGCTTTATTTATGGGACGAAAATTTATTTTGAGGACCTTTAATATTAGTAATAAGTGCTTTTTTATTAATTGATCAATATGAACGACATCAAATTTATAAATGATGTCAAGTTCCTCTAAGTAATCACGAATTAAATTTAACGCTGTAGATTGAATCATTTTAGAATAAATTCCTAAATCAATATCTGATGTTTTTTTAAAATTACCTCGTGTCGTGATCCCAAAAAAACGCTGGAATCTATCCCAGTGTAGCTAGTTAAAACATTAACAATCTCATGAATAATCTCTACTTTTAAACCAATCCTTTTCTAAAAGCAAAAATAGCAATCTGTGTGCGATCACGTAATTCAAGTTTAAATAAAATATTTGTAATATGATTTTTAATCGTACCTTCTGATAAAAATAAAGCCTCACTAATTTCTTTATTACTTAATCCATTTGCAATTTCTTTAATAATACTAATTTCTTTCTCACTCAAACGATACTTATTGTCAAATACCGGGTCAACTTGTCCAGATGGGGTTGATGAGGTCATAATTTGAGAGGCAACTTCAGGATGAAACACAATATTGCCCAAAAACGCGGATTTAATCCCTTCATAAATAACTTCAGGTGAGCTATCTTTAAGTAAATAGCCAGATGCCCCATACTGCAATGCTTCATAAATATATTCTTGATCTTTAAAAGTTGTTAAAATTAAAACTTTGATATCTGGGAAAGCCTCTTTAATTAAACGCGTTCCTAAAACTCCATCACACTGTGCCATACGAATATCCATCAAAATAACATCGACTGTATGTTGCTCACAAAACTTAAGCGCTTCGTGACCATGACTTGCAAGGCCCACAACCTCTAAATCATCAAATAAAGATAACATAATCTTTAATCCCTCACGAATTAACAACTCATCATCCACAATTAATAACTTAATTTGTTCCATCAATCTCACTTCCACTTCTTCTATATCAGTCGTTTTAATTTTTATGTTTTTAAAAATTTTAATTCGACTATAGGATATCTCTGTATCAAGGTATTTAAGCTGTTTGACTTGCCACATTCAAATCGAATAGGTATTAATTTCTATCTAGGAATCGTAACACTTAGACTAAATCCTTCATCAATTGCACAATTATACGATACATCTCCACTCAGCTCTTGAACACGTTCCGTCATACTTTTAAGACCAATACCCTTAGTTACAACGTCACATCCACGTCCATTATCACGAATATTAATCGCTACGCCATGATCGGTAAACGTTAAAAAGATATACACCTGACTAGACTTACCATGACGCAAGGCATTAGATAAAGATTCTTGAATGACACGGTAAATCACAAGCCCTTGCTTTGACGTTAAAATCCATTTATCCTTAGAAATCGTCAGGCGAACATCCACCCCAGATAACTTCTTAAAATTATCAACCAACTCAGTAATTCGATAAATTTCTTGATAATCATCATATTCATCTGGTTTTAATTCGGTCACCGCGCGCCGCACATCATGATAACTATCCTTAATAAACTCACGCAAGGTAGAAGCTAATGTCCCCAGTTGAGATTGTTCTTTTAAAGCAATGCGCTCCATAGCACTTAATTGAATCATAGCTGTGGATAGCGCATGACCGACACTATCGTGTATGTCACGCGAGATTCTGTTGCGCTCCTTTAGTATAGCAAGCTCTGACACAGAACGCGCATACAACTCCAATTCTTCATTTGCCTTTTTCAAATCACTCTGAGAAATACTTAACTCATCATACAACATTTGAGCATCTAATTTTTTACTTTGTTCACTTTTAATATAACAACAAAGCCCCGTAATCATCGTCAATGAAATAAACACTGATAATTGTTCCATATTAAAATCAAAATAAAGTAAACTCCCTGCTAATACAAAAGTCATCGTTGTTAAAACGTAACTTCTAAATTTTGAAAGCAATAAGGTGCTATCCAAAATAGCAGGAATAAAGTAAAAAGCAATAATTCCACCAAATTTATGTTGAGCAACCGTCAGGGCAATCACTTCAATGAATAAGGAAATAAAAATCCATGATTGTCTTTGTAGTGAGAAAAACCGAATTTGATTATTAATGACAATCACTAATAAAATTAAAACTAACATCAAAGGTAATGCTTGATGAACGATTAATAAAGATAACAATAAACAAAATAAACTTAAATACCTAACACCAACTAGAAATATATTCTTCTCCACAAAAATCCCCCATTTTTGTAACTACACTATTTTTTACCATTTTACCATATTAACGAAGTTTTCACTATCACAACCTGATAATCAAAAGATGGTAACAAGATGTATTTTTATGTGAACCAGGGGAGCAACTTATCAGTAAGATAAATCAGGTGTAAAAAAATAAAATTGATTAAAAAAGATATATCTGTCAACTAAAAAAAATTTTGAAAAATGTATCCAAAGGGACTGTTAAATTGAAATGAAATAGGAATCAAAATAAAGAGTTGGATTAACAAGAGCACTTTTTTCTTATTGAGTGGCGATAAATACAACTTTTTAAATATGCTAACACATGCTAACAACTTACGCGTTAGAATGTGTTAGCATATTTAAAGCGAAATAAAG
>JBOFCV010000463.1:0-2562 GCA_051646305.1 Turicibacter sp. | reverse complement strand
AATAAAGATTTAGTGTATGTGTTTGTTATAGATGACTAAAATTATCTAAATATTTTATTTAATTTGATTATATAAACCAAATTTAAGGTTATGTAATTTTTTCCACCCTATAAAAAATGAGTATAAAACTTAGAAATTTAGCAGGAGAATAACATATATTATTGATATTTATCCAATTAAATGAAGAAAAACTTATAAGATTTAACCAGTTTAAGAAAATATTACTCTAAATGGTAGTATTTAATATTTATCACATATCTTACTTGTAGAGAAAGCGTATAACTTTTAATTATACTAAAGAGGTAAGCTGTTAATTATAGAGAAAGAATGGGGTAGATTAAATGTTAAACTTGGAGAGTTTAAAGTTAGTGAGTCAATTAGATTTAGTGGTAGAAACAGAAATCATTGAAGGCTTATCTTTAGTTTATTCTGGTTTGGAACGATTTAATAAATTGAAGCATGAAAATGAATGGGGACAGTTGACATATCAACAACTTGAATTAATAAAAGAAGAAACGAATCAGTTAAAAGAAATTTTAGTGGAATTAAATCATGATGAGAGTCCCACAATCCGTTTTGTTAGTGAAGAAATCCTTTTTTTTCAAGACTTTCAAACACTAAAGCCTTTAGAAGTTAGGTTATATGGAACTGAATTTAACGTAAGAACCTGGAGCGATGTTTTATTTTTTGTTTGTGAGTATCTAAGTAAAAATCAACCCGAAAGGTTTAAAAACTATATTGAAGGCCAATATGTGGGGAAGCCTGATCTGATATTTTCTAAAGTTATGATATCTAAAATGATTTTACCAAAAGCAATAGGTTTAACGGATATCCAAGTCGAACAACTGCTGCCTGAAAATAAAATTAGGGCTGTTCTTTTTTCTCTCGTGAATGAATTTAACTTGTCAGAAGAAGTCTTTCAGGTGAGATTTAAACAGATATAAGCAATAGTTAATTTATCAAAAAAGCAAAAAGTTCGGTGGCAATCACCGGACTTTTTGCTTTTTTGATTGAGAATGAAGTCCTCTCAAAGAGGACAATCATAATAAAAGTCTTGCGACTTGAAAAAAGATTACCATAATAAAAAAAAATTATCACAATAAAGTTCTTCTTTTATCATTGTGAGAATATAGTTAATTGTAAGCGTTTTTAATAAGAAAAAGGGGGTTAAGTATGAAATATAATTTCGATGAAGTCATCAGTCGTTCCGGAACTAATTGTGTAAAATGGGAGTTTATGAATATTTTGTATCAGGATGCAAATCAAGATACATTACCCATGTGGGTAGCAGATATGGATTTCCCTTGTCCGCAACCCGTTATTGATGCGATTAAAAATCGTGCAGATAAAAGAATTTTTGGTTATAGTGCTCATCATACCGGAAGTTTTTATCGATCAGTTGGGAGTTGGCTACAACGTCGCTTAGATTGGTATGTTCATTCAGGTGATATAAAAATTTGTGGAGGGGTCGTACCGGCTTTAGGTTTACTAGTTAAATCCTTAACAAAAGAAGGAGACGGCGTTATTATTCAACGACCTGTCTACTATCCATTTACGAGTCAAATTGAAAATAATGACCGTGTAGTTGTAAATAATTCATTAATAAATACAGATGGCTATTATACGATTGACTTTGAGGACCTGGAAGAAAAAGCAAAAGACCCAAATAATACGATGATGATTCTTTGTAGTCCTCATAATCCGGTTGGACGTGTTTGGACTGAAGAAGAACTTCGTCATATCGCTGATATTTGTTTAGCAAACGATGTGATCTTAGTCTCAGATGAAATTCACTATGACTTAATGAGAAAAGGAGTGACACACACACCAGTAGCGAAATTGTTTCCAAATGAGGATCGTATTATCACCTGTATGGCGCCAAGTAAAACATTCAACTTAGCAGGGATGCACACATCATATATCATCATTCCTAATGACGAACATAAGAAAAAATACGATACCGTAGCAGGGATGACCATGATGTCGCCAATTTCAATAGTGGCAGCAGAGGCTGCTCATGATGAGGGAGAAGAGTGGTTAGAGCAAGTCAGAGAGTATTTAGATGGAAACTTCGAATTTATCGGGCAGTATTTAAAAGAGAATTTACCACTAGCAAAATATGTCCCATCAGAAGGAACGTATTTAGCATGGATTGACTTAAGTGCTTATGAATCGGATGGGGAAGCTCTAGATCGATTAGTTCGAGAAGAAGCAAACGTGTTGTTAGATGGAGGAACCATGTTTGGAATTGAGGGCAATGGTTTCCAACGTATAAATGCAGCATGTCCGCGCTCCCTCATAAAAGAATGTTTAGATCGTATAACAACTGTCTTAAAACGCCCACGAATAGGACAAGCTCTCTCAAACTTTACTTATAATACCCCATGGGAAAATGGAATTGATTTTAGTAGCCAATCAAAGGATTCCAAATCGTGTATGGTGTTCTTGAGATATTATGGATGTACCTTATGCCAATTAGATATTAGAAAATTTATGACTAGATATAACGAATTCGCAGAAAAAGGTGTAGAACTGTACATTGTCTTACAAAGTGATCGACAA
>JBOFCV010000412.1:0-3059 GCA_051646305.1 Turicibacter sp. | reverse complement strand
ATTTATTTTGTCTCACTTCTGCTAACTTGTCTTCATCTATATTTAAAATATTCTCGTTATCCAAACAGATCTCACCGTGATTAGAACCAATAAATCCTGATATACAATTTAATAACGTCGTTTTCCCAGAACCAGAAGGCCCCATGACTGAAACAAACTCCCCTTCTGAAACTTTCATATTAACCTCTTTAAGCGCGATGTATTCTCCGCCTTTTGAACTGTATGTTTTACTTAAATTTTTAATTTCTAACATCTTCCTCATTCCTTTCAATGTTTACCCTTATTGGTAATCTCTTGTTAGTAATAGTATAAAAGGGAACCCATTTTTAAGAAATGGATTCCCCTTACATAACCTTACATTTTTGAAAGGTAATATTAAATTGACACTCTATCATCACATTTAAAGATAATTTTAACGCGTGTTCCCACTTCAAGTTCAGACTCTATTTCAATCTCATGCCCAAGTTTTTTTGATATAATCTTAACCATATACAACCCGATTCCCGTTGCATTTCTGTCGTTTCTTCCGTTACTCCCCGTATAAAATGAATCAAACACACGCGGCAAATCGGCGGCTGATATACCGATTCCTTGATCTGAAATAACTAACTCAATCCCTTCATCCGTCGTTGTCGCAATTATCTCAACTGAATTTTCACTTTTAATTTTAGAATATTTAATGGCATTAGATATAATTTGTTCTAGCATATAGCCGCACCACTTTTGATCTGTATACACCTCTAGTGATTCATCGATCACAACGCCCGGAAATACCCCTTTATAAATAAAATCGCGTTTCTTAACATTGACCACTTGGTTAACTAACGCCCGTAGATTGCACGGATCCGTGATATAATCACGTGAAAAATCGTCTAACCGAAGCACATTCAAACACTCTTCTAAATTTTTCTTAAGCGAACTATTTTCCTCTTTAATATCGTCAATGCACCCCTGACCCCCATGAATTTCAATGCTTTTTTCACACGCCAAATCAATGACCGTAATCGAAGTTTTCATATTATGGATCCAGTGCGAAAATAGGGTATCTCTTTCGGTTATTTCCATATGGAGCGTGTGTATCTGATTTAAATACTGTTGGTGAACCTCATTTAAAACCTCTAAAATTTCGGTCTCGCCATACGTGACATTTGAAATGTTATCATCAAGTGTTCGTTTACTATTTTCTAGTTTTTTACTGAATTGACGATAACGTACAACCTCTAAAATGAAATAAATACCTATCATAAATCCGCTCATCATTAACGGATAAATCAGTTCACTATTCTCAAATAATAAATAGTAGAATAACACGAGAACCATTGTATTCATCAATAGAAAAGCAAGCTCCCGACGTTTAATACACAACACTTTAATTATTAATTCCATTGAAGACATACCCTACCCCTCTTTTTGTGACGATGACATTTTCAATGCCTAAATCTTGAAGTTTTTTCTTCACCCGCGTCATATTAACAGTAAGTGTATTGTCATCAACAAACGTCGTATCGTCCCATAACGCCTCCAAAATCTCTTCACGCGTCACCACTTTTTGGGTATTTGTCATGAGGATATTTAAAATTCGATATTCATTCTTTGTTAATTCAACGATGTCATCCTGATATTTTAATTTCATACTTTCATGAATAAGTGATAAGATTTCATCTTGTTTTGATGAAGTTGCTGGCACCTCTTCCACTACCTGATAGATAGTTGTTCGTCTTAAAAGGGCATTTATTTTTGCAAGTAAAATCCCAATCACAAATGGCTTCGTGACATAATCATCTGCACCAAGCTCCATTCCCCTTATTTGCTCCCCTTCATCACTACGTGCTGATAAAATAATCACAGGTGTCTTATCTATTTTTCTAATGAGTCTTAAATAATAAAACCCATCAAAGGTCGGTAAATTAATATCCAGTAAAATTAAATCTGGCTTTACTTCACGAACAGTATCCATTACGTTATCAAAATCTTCAATAACCGTAACCTGGTAATCATACGCCTCTAAATATTCACTAATATACTTCTTAAGCTTCACATCATCTTCAATCAATAATATTTTCATCCCATGTCTCCCTAATGTTATATATGGCTTAAATTATACTATATTTGGATAATTTACTCTAGAACATCTCAAACTTTCATACATCGCCTCTACTGTAAACAATCTTAAGCCACTCAATCTTGTTCGAATATTTTTTGGTATTCTTTAGTCTTAATATCATAAATAAAAATATCATCTTCAAGTTCCAAAATTACTTTTTCTTCACCATAATAAATTTGTCGAGATATTGGATTCTTATCATATCCTATAATAGTTTTAATATTGTCACTTTCAATGTTGTAATTCATAAGAGCAAACTTTCCAAATACGTTATACTTACTGAAATATATCTGATTTTCATTAACATCTACAATCATATCATTTATCATCACTCAACCCCTGCGTTTGGTATATTACACCATAACTTAGATGGGTTTAACTATTTATGAAATACTATCCGAAAACACAATCAATTGATTATTTACTTACACAAAAAAAATAAAAGGGTTCTTCTTTTTTGGGTAACCAAAAATTAGGCGAAGAATTATTAATAACTTATTAGGTTCATCACCACCATTGGCAGGTGACACGGCATGATGAATATACTCTTTAAATCTAACCCCATAATTTATAGTCAAATTTATTCAATTAGCGTACTAATTTATTCAAATCATTTGCCAACTACCTTTTATGAAGATGAAACACTTATTAACAAAACTTAATTTCAACTGAATCAGTAATCTAAGATATCCCCCCCAAAAAAATACTATATTATGATATTGTCATTGAAAAGTAATGTTGCTCTCACAATGCAATTGGTTATTTTTAACAATAAAAATGATACAATGTTATTAGACTTGTATTGTTTCTAAATACGCGAATAGAATTTATTAGCCATAATTCTTAATTTAAGGGGGAAGATACTTTGAAAGCTTCTATAGCAAAGATGTTAAAAAACGCAACAATAATAGTAATGATGTATTTAGCATCCTATTTTATTACCTGTAAACTTTCT
>JBOFCV010000388.1:0-1661 GCA_051646305.1 Turicibacter sp. | reverse complement strand
AAAAACGTCACAGGAAATGTTCCACTAATTAACAATCCCGAATGAAATAAAAAAATCCCAATCATGGCTAATGCCCTTAATCCTTGTAAAGTATAAATCATAATTATTCCCCCATATGATAAAAGTTAGTGTAAAGTTTTTTACACTACTTTTCTTTTAAAATCTTTATATATCAAGGTTTCGCAAGTTTTTTTGTATAAAAAAAACAACGACCCCCTAATTTCATGTTAAAATTGAATCGCTAAACCAAAAATCAACACGAAAGGTTGTCGTTATTATGGATTCAATTATAACTTATTTAATAGCATATAATCAATATTTAATTACCATTATCGGTGAATTACTTTTATTTATTGTGCAATATATTCCACTTAAACAAATGGTATTTGATGATTCAAATAGTCCTGAATATCAAAAATTCAAAGTAGATAAGCTACCTACAATACTTAAATTTGAAAAGGTAGATTATAAATTACTTTTAGCTTATTACAAACATAAATATAATAAGAACGTAAAACCCGTCCAAAGACGGAACGGTAAGTCTATTCCAAAAAAAATTAAATGTCCTAAATGTGGTGCACCTCACGAATATATTTACGATAATAATGGCAATAAAGGTCAGTTTAAGTGTAAGATTTGTCAACTTCCTTTTAAAGAAACTAATTATGCAACTAAACCAATAGTTTTTATTTGCCCTTACTGTGGTGCTACCCTTACTGAGCAAAAACAACGTAAACACTTTAAAATACATAAATGTAATAATTCTAAATGCTCATATTATCAAAGAAATCTTAAGAAGCTTCCTAAGGATCTTGATCCTGCCGATAAATATAAATACAAGCTTCATTATATATACCGTGAATTCAATATTAACTTCTTTAAGATGGATTTATATCCAATATCAAAACATGCTACAGGATTTAATTTTAAAAAGTTCAATCCTCATATAATGGGATTATGCCTTACTTATCACGTTAATTGTAAAATGTCTACAAGACAAACTGCACATGTTTTAGAAGAAGTTCATGGAATAAAAATATCACATAGAACTGTTGCTAATTATGCTCTAACAGCAGCTGCTGTTATTAAACCGTTTGTTGATACATTTAATTACAAACCATCTAAAATACTTTCTGCCGATGAAACTTATATAAAAGTTAAAGGAATTAAGCATTATGTTTGGATTGTAATGGATGCTTGTAAAAAGTCTATTCTAGGTTATCAAGTGTCTGATACAAGAGCTACAGGTCCTTGTATATTAGCAATGCGTATGGCTTTTGATAAGTTCAAAGAATTTCCTGGAAAAGCTTTGAACTTCGTTGCCGATGGCTATAGTGCTTACCCGTTAGCGAAGCAACAATTTGAATTAGAAGAAAACAAAGAATTTAATCTAACTCAAGTTATTGGACTTACTAATGAAGATCCAGTATCTGAAGAATTCCGTCGGGTTAAGCAAGTAGTAGAGCGTCTAAATCGCACCTTCAAATCTTCCTATAGAGTTACTTGTGGCTATGGAAGTGATGAAGGTGCTCTTTATGGATTCTCTCTTTGGGTTGCTTATTATAACTTTTTAAGACCTCACCCATATAACTATCATCGTCCTTTAAATGAATTGGATGCTTTAAACAGCGCTGATAACATGCCAGCAAAGTGGCAAATCC
>JBOFCV010000360.1:0-5560 GCA_051646305.1 Turicibacter sp. | reverse complement strand
CGTGGATCTTTGGGATTTATTTCAATTTTTTCGCGGATTTTTCGGATGTGAACGGCTACTGTGTTTTCGGCATTGTAGCTTGGTTCATCCCATACGCGTTCGTATATTTCATCAATTGAGAAGACGCGGCCTAGATTTCGCATTAATAATGTTAATATTTTAAATTCAGTAGGTGTGAGGCGGATTTCTTCGCCATCAACTAAAGTTTGTTTGGTCATGAGGTCAACTGAGAGTCCTTTGAATTCAATGAGATCCGGGTTTGAGATGATTTTTTTCTCATTTTGATTATTTCCTAGGTGGATGTAGCGGCGAAGGTTGCTTTTTACACGTGCAACTAGTTCCATTGGATTGAATGGTTTGGTGACGTAATCATCTGCTCCAAGAGTGAGCCCCATGATTTTATCTGTATCCTCCGATTTGGCCGTTAACATTATAATTGGAACATTTGAAAACTCGCGTATATGGCTTGTAGCGATAATTCCGTCCATCACGGGCATCATGATATCCATAAGAACTAAATGTATATCTTCGCCCCGTAAAATCTCAATAGCTTTTGCGCCATTCTCTGCCATAACAGTTTCAATGCCTTCGCTTCGGAGATATATTTTTATTGCTTCACGGATTTCGCGTTCATCATCGACAACTAAAACTCGCATGCTTGAATTCATCCTTTCATAAAAAGCGTTTATCGTTATCATTATATCGTATCAAACTATAAAATCAATCGCAATAAAAATAACAACCTATATTATGACAAAATTGGTTGAAATATGAAGGTAATTGTTGTAAAGTTGTAGGTTGTATAAGAAAATAATAAGAGGGGCGATTATTACGAAATTCACTGTAGATGGTATGAAAGTTATTCTATCAATGATACTGTGTATAATTTTTTGTAGTATTATCTGTTTATTTATACTCAAAGTAGCTAGTGAACGGACGATCATGAATGAAAAAAAAGTACTTGAAATTAATAATTATGTTGATTTATATAATTTAACTTACAAAAAAATTGATTGTGAGTTAGAAAGTCTAATGATTGAAAAGGATTTACCGGTTGCTTTGATTAAAGATTTAATAACTACGGATGAGATTAAATCAGTCATTAAAACAAATACGAGTTATTCCATTAACCGTGTTAAAAAGAGAACGAATAGTTTTGACGAGGTAAATGTTAACCCATACGTTACTAAATTTAAAAATAGATTACAGATTTTTGTGATGGAAGATCAAGCACAGGGGAAAGTATTGGATAAAGCGACTATCATGAGCTTAGAACAGGATGTCGAAAATATTTTAAAAAAGCAGTTAGTTTTTAATCGGTATGGCCTTCATAATGATAAAGTAATATCTTTGTGGTTGGTTATATTTGGTAAGATCAACTCACTGTTCTATTCAGTTTACTTTGTTAAACTAGCTGTGGTTGGTGTGATATTGAGTGCAGGGATGCTTATTTATACCTGGCGAGATAGAATAATTAGAAGTTTATTTTATTTAGTCACTAGCGTGACCTCTACTGGAATAATAATCTGGATTATTTTTTTACCGCTGTCTAAAATATGGATTTTTAAAAATTTAAGTACAGTAGAGACCGCTAGAGAATTGAGTTTTGACGTAAGTTATAATTATTTTTTTAAAGAGCTATATAGTATAGGGTCTTTAGTGATGATGAATGGTTTAATTTTGTTAATTATTTTAATTCTTATTGAACAATTAAAAAGTATATATTCTTCGCATGATATGTAATTTAAAAATAGGTATTATTTAGTTTGTTAAAGCTAAATAGTCATTCAATCATGTATTTTGGGTTTTAAAACGAAAATATAAAAGGGTTAAAAGAGAATAAATAAGGGAAAATAGAAAGTGTAATTAATGTATGGAATAAGTACGTTGGATGGGGGCCTCTAGTATTGATTTAGACTAGGTATTAGTCATAGAGGAGATTATTATGATTAAAAGTAATAGTGAAATCCAAGGTAAATGGGTTGGAAATCGTAAAAAAATTATATGCTCAATTATATTGACCTTGATGTTAGTTACGGTAACAGGATTATTAGTTTTTAATTTGGCTTGGAATGAGACCATTTTAAATCAAGATTTTCACAATAGAATTCAAGAAGAAACAAATTTATATGAAAATTTGCAAAAGAATCTTCAAATCGATTTGAATTTATTAATGGAACAAGAAGAATTATCGCTAGATCTTGTTTTAAATTTACTTACTTATGAAGAAGTTAGTGATTTTATTCAAATACAGACGAAGGCTTTGTCTGATTTTTACAGTGGGAAGACATCAGAGCTTAATCTGCCTAATCTTGATAAACAAGTAAAGGAATTTGAATTTAGAATGGCTAATAGTGGTAAGGTAGACTATCGTATTAGTGATGAGATTAGAAGAATATTAGATAAACATTTGCAGTTAGTTCCAGATGAGATGGACGGGAATGTAGATGGAATAGGTCTATTTATTAAAAATATTTATACTTTAAGGCGTATTTTTACAGTGCCATTACTGAGTATTGCTATAGGCATAATTATTTCAATACTTGCTATTATTTGGAAAAATAATCTGATAGATGTTTTATTGTACATGTCTATAAGTGGATTTGGATCAGGCTTTTTAATTACGTTTATTTTTATTTTCTATCATAAAATTATATTTTCATCATCAACCTCTTCTTCAATAGGGATGCGAAAGAATTTATATCATATTACATTTAATCGTTTTTTCAAGGAAATGTATATGCTAGGATCTTATATTTTAATGGCAGCAATTATCTGTGTGATTATTCTTATTACGATTAAAGAGATTCATAATATACGATTGTTAATATGCGTAGAACATTTAGATAAAGAGTAATTTAGATTTTTTGATAATATAAATCAATTGTATTTGTCAAATTTGTTAAAACGATAAATAATAACAGCGGTATCCATAGTGGGTATCGTTTTTTTTTGTGTTCAGGAGAGATAACTATTATTGATGTAGTTTCTATGAATAGTTTATACTTAAGCACACGCACGGATGGTTAAATTTCAAGAGGGGATATAAAAAGTGATTATAGATAATAGATGGGAAGTATGTTTTGGATAGGAATGTAATTCTCGCATATAGAAAAATCTCATGCTAAGTTAGTGTGTTCACTCTAAATAAAACTAATACTTACTATTAATATACCAATTATTACTTGATAATAAAAACTTTTAAATTTTATCCGATAATAGTAGTGAAGTAAAATTATGTAAATTAAGATAATTAATTGGCATAAAAAGTCTAGGCTTAACTAAAAAAGTCTAATGTTAAGATCATTAGGTGTATTAGTAAAAATTGAGGTATGAAAGGTGATGAAATAGTGAAGCGATTTTTATCTAAAGTATTGGCAGTGACAGTCCTCATGTCATCATTTTCAGATTTTACGATTATCTTAGCTCAGACCATCGCGTCTGAAGAGATAGAGGAATCTGTTTTGAAAAATGATTTGATTGAGGTAGAGATAACACCTGAATTAGAAGAAGAGATAGAAAACGGAGGTCGACCTGAGGTTGACTCAACGGAAGGTGACGCCGAGTCAAATATACCTGAATCGGAAACACCCGAGTCAGAACAAGAACAAACACCAAAACCAGATCAAGGAGTGGAACCTGATGTAAGTCCTGAACTGGAGAAAGCTCCAGAGTCAGGGGGAGAACAAAAACCTGAAGAGGGTGTGGAGCAAACACCTGAAGAAGGACTTGAATCAGAGGTAGAACCTGAATCTACTAAAGAACCTGAAGTTGATCCGGAGGTGCAACCGGATGATGAAACAGAAGAAGATCTATTACCAGAGGATGAAGAAGTTCCTGTTTTAACACGTAAATCCTCAACCGGGACACTGGAATTTGATTTGCATTTCCCAATGCCATTGGTTTCAACGGATGGATTTAATTTAGTTCTGACGCAAAGTGGTGGAACGGATTGGGTCATCGATTTAGCTTCTGGTAATGGAAGTAACGTGGATGCTAGTTATGAGATTGAATTTTATAATTCGAAACGTGAGCCTAGAACATCTGGGGATATTTACTTTGTTAAAGTCAAGATCACGGATTTAGACTTAGGAGAATATACAGCGAAACTTATGGGGAGTGGGTATCAGGATGTTACGATTCCAAGTATTGATTTAAATCACTATTCGAAGCGCATTAAATTAGCATCTACTCGCTCGGAGTTAGCAACACCTGAAGAGTATCCAATGGCATTCTTAGTTGGAGAATTAACAGGTGATGGCGTGGTGACCCAAGCGGATTATGATTTTTTATTAGAACAACTAGAGAGCAACGACTTAAGCTATGACTTAAATCGTGATGGGAAATTAGATATCACAGATTTAACTTATGTTTATGGAACGATAGGCAGTGAAGTGAAAGCTGTAAGTGTTGAAGATACAAACCCAATCTTAATGGCGGATCGTATTCAAATTGAGGCGCCTGACGTTACAGTTGGAGCGGGGCAACTGTTATCTGATTTATTAGTGGATGAAAGTTTAAGTGTGTTGTTATCAAAAGGTGATAATCAAGCACCGAGTGTGGATTCACCATTGAAAATTGAGATGGATGTTGCGACATTAAATCCATCGGCAGATTCATTATTAGTAGAACAATTGGTGATTAAAGTGCCGACGACGTCAAGTGATGCCGATTCAGGTGCTATTGAATCTGGATTTGTGATAATTGAAGACGAATCGGGTCAGATGATGGAGCTTCCATTTAACGCCGCAACTACAAGAACAGTGTCGGATTCTCTTGTGATTGATTTAGGATCGCAAGTCGCGGTTAAGAAAATTTCAATTAACGTGACGGGGAATCGTGGGAATAAGGTGATTTCTGAGATTGCTAAAGTTGAATTTTTAAATAATGCGTATAAAGAACTCCCAAAGCCAGATATGAATATTCCAACTATTAAAACGGTGGAAACATCGACGAATTTACATGATGAGCGCATAACGATTTCATGGGATGCACAACCGAATGTGACGTCATATGAAGTAACATATGAGCAATTAGATGAAAAAAGTGGTGCTGTTAAAAAGACGAAGCGACTTCAAACAAATGAGACAGTGTTAAATATTTTAGATAAAGAGATTACGCCTTACAGTTTATATCGCGTCAAAATTCAATCGCTAAATGGTGATTGGAGTAGCGGGTATGTGACGCAAGATGAAGTTTCAAGTGCATTCGATGGAAAACCCGATAATGTGGATGAGAATTACAACCCGATTGCAGATTACTATCAAGGAAATATCGGTAGTGTCACAGAAATTCAAGTGATTCCAAACACATCTCCTGGGAAGCCGATTAATTTGGTGACAACACCTGGGTTTAAATCATTTAGTGTAACATGGGAAAAACATATTCAAGCTCGCGACTTTGATATTTACTATCGCAAAGTGGGAAGTGGAAACAAGAAATGGGTGAAAGCTAATCAAAATCGTCTTGAAGTGGATGAGACTAGTGTAGAAGTAACAAAGCCAAGTCCTGAGTTTTTAGTTCGTGCAGGGAGTTATGTGGTGAATGGTTTAGAGGACAA
>JBOFCV010000351.1:0-4500 GCA_051646305.1 Turicibacter sp. | reverse complement strand
GCAGTTTAATGTAAATTCTACTTGATATTCCATATAGCGATTCATTTAATGGTGATTCTTTATACTCATTGAAGCCTGTTTGATTTTTTATTACAAGGTGTATATTTTGAGCTGTAGTGTTTTTCAATAATTCTAGTTCTTTATGAGATATATAAAGTACGTGTTTTTTGAAACTATAGTAATCCTCCTCAATTGAGAATATATCATGCTCATAACTCATTATGTCACTGAGGTTTTTTACTTTAAATATAATTATTACGTCAGTATTTTTGGAAAAGTATGGGGAGGATATTATTTCATCTGGTGTTCTTTCTAAAACCAATTGATTTATAATCTCTGGCGAGAATAGTTCTTCAACACGCATCACAATCAGAAAACGTTGGTGTTCGTCGGATGCAGCCTTAAAAAAATATATTTCATCTGAATCTCTTGTTATCTCTTTAAACTTGCAAGGTGATGATTCAGATAATTCTTTGATTATGTCAATTATCATTTATTTCACTCTTTGCATCATCGATTGATATTAATCTTGTGTTTTTCATCTTCGTTATCTTATCTTTTTTTTCATCTGATATATCAGATAGTCGTCCAGCGGGAGATTGGTGGCCATGTAAGTCAAATGCTTCTAGATTCATGTTAACGACTAGATTATCATATTCATACAATATGTCTTTTATTGTAGGGTTATTTTTGTATCCTTCTATATTCTTAACTATATTTCCTATGTTGGATTTTTTATTTAGACTGGTGAAACTCATTGTTGTAGGAAGGTATGTTCCTTGTTTTAGGTTAAAGTAATGAGGCAGATTGTTTGATGTCTTTATCCCTGAAATCCTAAATATTATCTCAAGATAGCTATCGACGGTGTCTGTGCTGAAGGCATCAAGTGATATTGTGTTTTGGCATGGTTTTTTTGAGAAGTATAACTTCGTCAGGTCTGCAATGCTCATAGCGCCTATCATGCTCCTACAACGCATAATCCCATCCCAATCACCATCTGGTATTTCGTTATCGTCAGAATTGTTCAGATGGCTTAGTATTTCATCTGTCCGATTAAGTAACGTTTTCCTAAACTCAAAAAGAATTACGTCTGTGTCGTCTCTATTAATGGATTCGTAATCTAAACAATCAGCTATTTCACTGAAAGATATAGGGGTATCATTGGCAGCGTCAAATTTATTTAAATTATTATGTTGGTTTTTGTGGTGAGCTAGATTCACTCTTGCTGCCATTAACATTTGTAGTTTTGCTATTTTTTGTTCTATCAGTTGTTTGGTATTTAACATTGAGTTTGAAGTGAGGTACTCATTAATTATATCTGTTAATATATGGTCAATGCGTCCAGTTTCGATGAATTTATTTCCATCATGGTAGGTGTAAAATCGGACTTTGTGCTGGTTAATGGTTGTGTTTTCTTCTTTATCAGAGAAGTCATTAATTTTTGTTGAAACATGAAACCATCGTTCAGTGTTTTTTGTGCAAATCTGGGTCTCTATTTTTGATGCTTGAGTAAGTGCTGACTCATACGTAGAACGGTAAGGACTTTGTAGAGTTTTAACTTGATGAAGAGAGAGCGCTTTACCATTATTATCATGTATAACAAAATCCTCTAGTGTTTCGATTTTCAATAAGTAGCCTTGACAAGGACTTGTCAGTAACATGCGAATAACATGATACAGAGCAATCTTCCCTTGGTAAAGAAAACCACTCCATGCAGGAATAGCGCTGCTATTTTTTATCTGTTCTGGAATCTGTGTCATGTTTTTAATGAAAGAATTGGTCTGATTAGTGGGTGTTATTCAGTTTTACAATGTTTATAAGCTTTTTTTATCACATAATAGACGTCAGTGTACAGGGCTAATAATGCTATATAAATCTATTTTAAGTATGGCGATATATTTTCATGATAAAGGTAAATGCTATAAGTGTGGGGTGGGGACATTGCTGTATAACGTGATGTGAGTTTTATTCATTAGGTTTATTTGGATGGGTAATATGTTGTGACATGGATCTCAATTACATTTCGGAAATGGCTATTTGAATAGTGATTTTTATATACTTCATAGATGGTTACGTCTGTCTGTTGCTAATGAGTGTGTTTGATGCTTTTTCTTTTACGTATATCCCTTTTTATTGTTGCCATTATAACATCTGAAAATTGTTTTGCTGAAAATGAATATGCTAAAAAGTTCATATCGAATTATGGTTATGATAAAGCGATTGCTCAATTATTTGTCACTGGTGTTCCTGCTGATTATAAGAATAAGGATGGGAATCCTGATATAAAAGAAATTTTTTTTGATATAGGTGTCGGTGGTGTAATGTTGAATAATTATAACGTGCCGGACAAAGCGCTAAGAATGGATGATGATAGGGAATTATCGATTAATAGTGTAAGGGAATTTATTAATAATATAAGGTCTCGTTCTGTTAAATCTTCAGATTTTCCAGTTTCAGTATATGTTGATTTTGAGAGTAATGAGTTTTCTTCGGTTAAGTATCCATTGCTGCCTCCACCTAATCCGTTGGTTTTAGCATCTTCTGGTAATACAAAATATGCATATATTGCTGGGCGAACCGCAGCGTATCAGCTAAAAGGTATTGGTGTTGATGCGATTTTCGGTCCCGTATTTGACTTGGACCACTGCTCACAAGGTTTTCCTAATCACTCGATTTCTTTGCGTGTTTTTTCTGAGTCAAGAAAAATTATGACTCCTTATGTTAGAGCCTACTTGAAGGGGATTTCAGAGGCCGGAATTTATACATTTGCTAAACACTTCCCATCATACTCACACGTGTATAAAAATGCCCACAAAACTAGCACTGTGTATGCTGCTTCAGAGGGTAATATTAAGAGGGACATTTTGTCATTTGAAGAATTGCATCAAGAATATGATGGAATTATGTCATCTCATCTTATCGTAAAAGCTATCGATGAAAAAACTCCCGTTACATATAATGGACGTTTTATAACGGATTTTATAAAAAGTAAAAATGAGTTGAAATATAAATTATTGGTTACTGATGATTTATCTAATATGGAGGCGGCAAAGCAATACATTAAGGATAGATATGGTGTTTTTTCTTATAAACATGCTGCTCTTAATGCGTTTAAGGCTGGGCATGACCTCCTATTGTTTTCTCATATAACCGGCAGTAGTGGTAAAGAGCATAGCGCTTTCAAAATAAATGACTTGCGTGAGTCAATTTCAGAGATAAAAGAGGCGATTTCATCTGATGATAAGTATAAGGAACAGTTTTTATTCTCTCTTAATAAAGTGTTGGAGTATAAGTTAAAAGTGAAAGAGACAATTCGGCCTCCTTCTGCAGATATTAATGCGAAGATGTTTTGGCCGGATGATGCTATGGGGTTTTCGTCCTATCATGATTATTTAAATAAGTTGTTTGACTCTTCTGTTATACACCTAAGTAACGGTAAAGGTAAGAGTTTGGATGAGCTTGTGGAAATGGATAATAAGTTTTTATATGCCTCATCTGATTCTATGGAATTGTATAGTAAGCTGCTGGGGACAGAGTTTTCTTTTAAATTTGAAAGTGTTGGCAAGATAAGTAATGATAAGGATTTTAATTTAGAAAAGAAAAGATTCCAAGAGTTAGTTGGTAGAAGTGATTTGGTTATCATGGTTGTAGAGAATGTAGATCACGCTAATATCCTTGATTCTATACGATTAAAATCGCCAAGGCTGCTAGAGAGGATTGTTGTTTTTTTACATGGCTCGCCACATCTTATTAATGAGCAATTGATTAATAGCGTGAATGTATACGGTAATTTCTCTAAAGATAGTGAATCATACAAGTCGGATGTAAAGATTATTCGTGGTGATATTTCACCTCGGGCATTGGATTATTTACCAGTTTCG
The DNA here is from genome assembly GCA_051646305.1 of Turicibacter sp. Classification (GTDB taxonomy): domain Bacteria; phylum Bacillota_I; class Bacilli_A; order MOL361; family Turicibacteraceae; genus Turicibacter. Next base: position 619 of record JBOFCV010000351.1, on the reverse strand, counting down.
CTTGGTAATGGTTCTATACATAATGTGATAAATACCGTAGAACCAATTGAAAGTGATATCGGGATTAATAAGCTATTAATATTTAATACTGATGAGGAAAGGCGGCTTTATGATGAAGGCGTAAGAAAAGATAATGAGATTAACAAGCTAAATGTGGAGTTATCGGCAGTTAAGAAAAGTTTTGATGTGTATAAAAACATCACTTTAAATTGGAGGGTGGTGGTTATTCCTGCGTTAATGAATGCATTCAACATTATTTTACTGTTGAGTATTGTATTTGGTGCTGGCGTGTTGGCTCCTATAGCTAATAGATTTGGCATGCTAGCCAAGTTCAGTTTTGTTATTATACCGGTATGTTTTTTTCTATATTTGACATTTTACTTTTACTCAAAGATTTATCCTGGTATTGAATGGTTGTCAGATTTTGCTGAATTTTTTAGGGGCAAACTATAAAGATGAGTAACGAAATTTAGTATTTTATTTTGGCTCAATTATTTTGGTGCAATGTTTATATTTGTGCTGATTATGTGTTATTCGGTGTTTTTGGTTGTTTTTTTGCGACCATTTAATTTTGAAAATTGTTGGTGTGTTTTTGATCGGCATGATTACGTGCCGATCT
>JBOFCV010000097.1:0-3365 GCA_051646305.1 Turicibacter sp. | reverse complement strand
TTGTACGTTCAACCGTACTTTGTTTTTTCATTACGATACTCATCCTTATCACCCAATTCCAATTATGAAGGGTATCGGAAAGGTAACCTCCTAACCGATACCTCTTTTATTTTATTCTTGTGCTAAAATAATTTCAATTTCTGTGACAAGTTGATCACATGCTTCATCTACTGATAATTGTCCAGCCCATACTTTACGAAGAATTTCCATCTCAGCATTTTCCCATTTTGCTGTATTTTTTGTGTACGGTTTAATTTTTGAGTATTCAATCATATCTGTAAACACTTGGGTATTAAATACATCTGAAGTTGCTTCCACAAAGATTTGTGCAGTTCCTTCATAAGCTGGAATTGCTGCTCCTGTTTTGGCTTGAATCTCATTTGCCTCATAAGTTCCCATGAATTCAACAAATTTCCAAGCAGCTTCTGGTTGTTTCGTATTCGCCGCAACCGCATTCCCTAATCCGTTATAAATACTTGCATGTCCTGCACTACCTGCTGGAAGAACTGCTACATCACAATTTGCAGATGTATATTCATTACTTGAAAACTCATTTAACATCCATGAACCAAACATTGCCATCGCTGTTTTTCCTGATGTAAAGAATGTGGCAGGCGAATTTTCAGCAAATTGACTTTGAAGTGGTGATACCTCTTCAACTAAACTTAAATTTACATACCATTGTAAGGCTTCTCTTGTTTCAGGTAAACTGTAACCAGATTTTGTTTTATTGTCTGTAAATACATCACCACCATTTTGATAAACGTAGTTAAATAATCCTTCTTGTGTATTTAATGGAGCTGAAATTCCATAAACTCCTTTTTCTTTATCCGTTAGCGTCTTCGCTGCTTCAAGTAAGGTATCCCATGTCCATGTTTCATTTGGATACTCAACGCCTGCTTCATCGAATAACGTCTTATTGAACCAAAGTCCAATCGTATCAATATCTTTAGGAAGTGCATAGGTTTGCCCATCAATCGTATAAAGTTCTACAAGTCCTTGTGGGAACTTACTTAAATCGACTACATTACTTTCTTTCACCTTATCTGTTAAATTCATTAAAATATTACTTTGTGCATATCTAGCACTTTGACTTGAATGCATCCAGAATACATCGGGTAAAGCGCCACCTGTTGCAGCAGCTTCAAGTTTTGTCCAATATTGATCCCATGGTGTCACTTCTACATTTACTTTAATCCCTGGATTTTGCACCTCGAAAGCATCTGCCATTTCGCGCATTCCTTGTTCTTGAATCTTATCCCAAATTGAATAGGTAATGACAACCTCCCCATTTGATTGATTAGATGAATTCCCACATCCAGCTAACATCGAAGTTGTCAGAATCGTGCAGCTCATCCCCACTAATAACTTTTTAAATGTTTTCTTCATATCTCATTTCTCCTTTTTAATCTTTTTTTATACAGTTCATTCACGCTGCTTACAGAAAATATGTATTCGTACAGGTTACCCTTGTGCAAACACTTTCTGTAATCACTTACATTAATATAATATTACTTTTTTTTACTAAAAAAAATAGATTAATGTCTAGCTTATATGTCTTAATGTGGGAATGATACCGATTTCTTTAGTTAACTTCATACTTTTACTTAAAATTAAGGAGACATCCTAGTAAACATTAAACTTACTATCTGATAAGCTATCATTTCCTCGCCTTGTCATCCACAGCAAATTATTTATTTACCATCTAAATCTTTATTTTAAATCTTTTCCTACTTGAGAACATGGTGTGATAAATCTATTTACCTGTTGAAATAGTTCAATTAATTCGTTACACTTGAAATAGTTAGATTACTTTAGCTATGAATTTTGCTTTAGTGTGTATTAAATAAGGGGGCCCTGATCATGAAGACACATACTTATTTTGAAAATGAGACAGTTAAGTACCTTGAACCCATTCACAAACAAACCCTAGATTTATTTCTTTGTTACTGTGGAATTGAAGCTTGTCCATCTGGTCATTCGTTTGGTCCAGCCGTCCGATTTCAATACCTCATTCACTTTATCTTAAAAGGGAGTGGAACTTACCATATCAATGGGAAAATCCACCACATAAAACAACAACAAGGATTTTTAATTATGCCAGATACGGTAACATACTATGAAGCAGATAAAGAAGATCCGTGGGAGTATGTTTGGATTGGATTCAATGGGGTCCGAGCTGCTTCTTATTTAAATCAAGCAAATTTAAATGAAGATAGCCTCATCTTTGATTATCATGAAGATCTTAAAAATTATGTTTTACACATGTTAACCCTTAATCAGAGTACAAATGCAAATGAGTTAGAGATTCAAGGATTACTCTATTTATTTATGTCAAAACTTATCGCGACAAATAATCAGGTCAATAGTAAAGAAAAATACAAAGCAACGGAAATTTATCTTGAAAAATCGATCCAATTTATTCATAACAATTATACGAACAGTATTAAAATAAATGATATTGCCACATATATCGGGGTTAATCGAAGTTACTTAACCCATATCTTCAAACAAAAGTTAAACATGTCTCCGCAAGAGTTTTTGTTAAGTTATCGAATGGATACAGCCTGTCATCTCCTAACTTATACAAACTTATCTATTGGTGATATTTCTCGTTCTGTTGGCTACTTAGACCCATTAGCTTTTTCAAAGATTTTTAGAAAAATTATTGGCATGAGTCCAAAAAAATATCGTGAATCTATCTTAAATCAAGAACCACAAGAAGTTTAAATCTGATTTTTCTAACTGCCTTAGATTAGACTCTCTATCCCTTAATAAAACAAACTGACATATAGGGTTCTTCCCTTAAAACACCGGATGTTTTCCTTTTTCTAAATAAAAAGACCACACCGATTAATTTCTAGCGAATTAACCGATGTGGTCTTTTTATTTTGCGATTTCTATCAAAAGCTTATGTGTCACACTGTCCCGGTTCGTATCAAGGAAAAATTTTAACAATTAAGCGTTCTAACTATCATCTATTTCTGAGTTCGAATGCGTGTTATCTAGTTTTAAAATTTCAAATACTTTGACTTTTGGATGAGCCTTAAAAAGAGTTGCACAAACGGGCCAGTCATAAACGCACCGATTAATGTTCCAACACCGACCACTCCCCCTAAGAAAAAGCCAATTGTAACAAAAGTTAAATCCAAGATGATTTTAATAGACCGATATTGAACTGATTTAAGCCACTTATCATTTAACATAAAAGGAATCAAATCATTAGGGCATGCTCCAAGCGTTGAAGACACTAAAATGGAGAATCCCAAAGCCACGATACTACATCCTAGTAACACACATATGATTCGGATCGGATAGGGAAACTGTGAAAAGGGTATATCGCCAAAAAGATGAATCATCAAATC
>JBOFCV010000095.1:0-12430 GCA_051646305.1 Turicibacter sp. | reverse complement strand
TAGTGGAGCAACTTCAATTAGAAGGATACTCATTTGAACTATTGTCAGAAAAGATAGAGATTTAAAAGTAAGTGTTTTATTGATCAACAATTTTAATATAATGCTCCTATTTTTTTGTTATTCAAAATGATTCTAATAGCAACACTGTATTAAAACATATCCTAATTTTAAGAAATAGTTTTTGTATGCTACCAGCAGACCAATAAGTTGTTAATCCTTTATATAATAAATCTGTATTAATCACAACGGTTTATTAGGAGGAAATGAAAATGGCACAATATAAAAAAGCTTGGTATAAAAAATGGTGGATATGGGTTATTGCTGTGGTGTTTGTTGCATCAATGGTTGGTGGAAGTTCTGATGAAGAGCCGAAGTTAGTGGAGTCGAATGGTTCGGTTAATGACAAAACAGAACAGGTGTCTGGTGAAGAAGCGCCAAAAACGATGGTATTTAAGATAGGTGATACAATAGAAATTAAGAATTTTAAGGTAACGGTTAATTCTGTTCGGACATCTCTTGGGAAGCAATTTATGGAACCGGAAGCGGGGAATGAATTCTTCTTAGTCGATGTAACGGTCGAAAATATATCTACAGAAGAACAAGTTGTTTCATCAATGATGATGTTTAATATTGTGGATCAAGATGGGCGTCAAATGGATCAAGCTATTTTTGCAGATATGAATGGTCAGTTAGATGGTTCTATTAGTCCTGGGCGTAAAATGACGGGTGAATATGCTGTTGAGGTTGTAGCGGGAACGACGGGATTAGAATTAGAGTTTAATGGTTCATTTTTAACAGGACAACAAGTGATTGTTGAATTAAATTAATTTAGTGTTTTAAACTGTATCTATTGGTTTTTATGGGGAAAATCAATGATTAGGGTCGTGTGTGTGATTTTATTTGGTATAAATTTAATTGAAGTTTCGATCAGGATATCTTTCATGTAAAGATGTCCTTTTTTTGTTCGTGTGTTTAATCAAGACGTAATTATGTTATAATAGCAATATATAAGTTTAGGAGGGTTTAACATGGATCATTCATATTTAGTGATGTTTTTACGTGAAGGAAGTTACATTGAATCAGATGTAGATTTATTAGAACTCGACAATGAAACCATTAGCCAAGTTGTTGAAACATTAATCGATTATCATGATAGTTATGAACTAGAAGAAGAGCTTCGTGCATGTGGTTCAAATGTGCGTGCGATCATTCGTTGCTATTTAAATCATATTGGAGATTACGAGTACGAAGATTTCTACCATTTAGAAATTGTAACACCTAAATCACTATAATAAAAAACAGCTAGCTTATTCGATGCAAAAATAAACTAGCTGTTTTTCATTTTTATGAATCAAATTAATCAATAAATGTGACAACTTTTTCTAATGGCTTACGTGTAGGTTGAGGTGGGGTATTATCCTCAGGTTTGCCTAATGAGATTAAAGACATTAATTGATAACCCTCCTTTTCAAATCCGATTAATTGTTCAATTTCTTTTTTAGCATGAGTTGGTCCTGTCATATAGCATGTTCCATAACCAAGACTTGATGCAGCTAATAAGAAGTTTTCAACGGCTGCTCCAATGCCTTGAGCGGCTGATTGTGGAGAAACAAGTTCATCTAATATTTCTTGGCTAGTGCCATTTTCTTTTAAGATAGTATATTCGATCATCTCATAGTCTTTGGCATAAACAACAACCACAACGGGTGCATACCTAAAGCACGTATAGTATTTTAAAAACATCATATGTTTTTTATTTTCTTCTTCAGTTTTTGCTAGCTCCCCAATACGAGTGTGACTAGCCGTGACGATATCAGCCATTTCATTAATCATCTCACGGTTTTGTAAGACAACAAAGTGCCAATTTTGTTGATGTTTAGGTGATGGTGCATGAGTTGCAGCATCAATTAATTTTAAAATATCTTCTTTTGGGATCGGTTCATCTTTAAATTTTCGGATACTTTTACGTTTATAAATAAAATCTAATTCAGACATATTTTGATCTCCTTTTGGGCTCATCGTATAATTTTTAAAAAAATTCACAAATAATCTTTATCTAATATATCATATCTCTTGGTAAATGATAAGATAGAGAGGGTGAACTCAAAAAATAAATTTAGAATCAGAGGCTGATAACAAGTCGTGTAAAGATCAGCCGATGTAGTTTGTTACCACACGTTTTGAATAAAATAATCATGGGGATTAGGAAGAAGGGGTAATTAGTGAAGTATAGAAAAATGGATGTTTCTGAAAAAAATTTAATTAAACGTATTAACGGGGCGCAATATATAAATCGAGCATATCGTGAAATAGATGGCAAGCGGCAGCTGGTGCAGATAAATTATCAAGATAATAGTTTACCTAATGGGGTAGAGTGGCATATTAATCAATTTGAGCGTTCCCTTCAACTGGGTGGGGTTGCGTTTGGATGTTTCAATAATGAAAATATTTTGGTAGGCTATGCGGTAATAAATTCAGAACTTTTTGGGACAACCGCAAACTATGTATTACTAGATCAATTATTTATTTCACTAGAATACCGTCATCAAGGAATTGGCAAAGAACTATTTAGATTATCAGAGATAGCTGCGAAGGAAATGGGGGCAACCAAGTTGTATATATGTGCAGGTTCAGCGGAAGAAACCATTGCCTTTTATGAGGCACTAGGTTGTTGTGGAGCGCAAGAAATTAATCGCACATTATACGAAATGGACCCAAGAGATTTACAATTAGAATATAAGTTATCTAGCTAAGGCATACAAAAAAACCGTTGAAATAAAGGGATTCAACGGTTTTTTTGTATGAAATAAGAAATTGCGTTATCTTATTAGGCGCAAAGGGTTAATACGATTTCCCCGATATTTCAGTGACACCAACTTTTATAAATTTAAATGTTTGATCGTTGCAACTGTTGAAGATAGCGTGATTAGAACCATATTTACGTTTGAATTTCTTAATAATATGAGCAATTTCTGAATCGTCAGAAATAATTGTAGCTTTTCCATTTGCTACAATTGATGTATAGTGTTCTTTTTTACATCTCGTTTCAGTTTTATTAAGCGTAACGCACACCGTTCCAGTATGGTGCATATTATTCGTTTTTTCGCCCGTAGGTAAGGTGATAAAGTAAAAAGTTAAGATTTTTCCATCATAACTAAAAACATACCACATCGGTACAATTTCAAGTTCTTTGCAACTCATAGTTCCTAATTGACAAAGCTTTTGTGATTTTAAAAATAATAAGGTGTCTTTTTTGGAAAGTAGCGTGTAGTGACACATATCCATTTGCATATCTCCTTTCTATCTATAAATACAATTTTTTTACAATTAAAATAGCAGATTAGAAACATAAATTATTTGGATGCTAAGATATCTTGTATAGCTAAGATTTAATAACAAATTGATAGCTTTTTTGAGATAGCCGACATTTGGTCTAACGTTTTTTAGAAGCGTTATAAATTGTGAATGTTGGTAAACTATCGCATTAAAATTTTTCCAGTATGAACATATACTAGGCGCTAGATATAACAAATCAGTAATCGGCTATAACATAGTTTATGAATGGTGAATGAAATGGTATAGGTTGAAGTCTTTATCTCGCTACTAAAATAGGGTGACTCTTTTCTGTTCATCAAAAAGATGTGGATACGTGAGGTTAAAGATATAGGAAATAATTAACGATGACACTTTAAAGTAAGTTTGGCGTGTTAATTCATTATTTAAAGTGATTTAGCTTTGTAATCTGTCTACTGCTTTTAATGAGATTTAACAAATTTTAAGTATTTTTTGTTATTATTTTCAACAAAATAACCTTATTCATTGTATTCCTATTAGATGAGGAAAATATGAGGAGGTTGGCGGTGACAGAAAGTACTGAGTATACCCAACAAACAATAACTAATTTATATGAAAAGCATGTGGATATGCTTTATCGTATCTGCTTTATGCTTTTAAAAAATAGAGTGGATACTGAAGATGCTGTACAGGCGATTTTCTTGAAAGCGATTGAGAAGGAAATAACATTTTATAATCCTGAACACGAAAAAGCATGGTTTATCGTAACAGCTCAAAATCATTGTAAAAATCAACTCAAGCATTGGTGGAGAAAACGGATTGAATTTGATCATATAAATCATGAATCGGTGGATAAGCAAGAATCTAACGAAATGCTTGAGCTTGTGATGAAGCTTCCAGAAAAATTTAAACTTCCTATTTATCTTTATTACTATGAAGGTTATAGCACAGATGAAATTGCAAAAATTCTTGAGTTAAATGCCTCAACTTTGCGTTCGAGGTTAAAAAAAGGACGTAATCTACTTAAACTTGCGATTGGAGGAAATGAGAGTGAATAAGACACAACTAAATGAAAGTATTGAATCGATTAAACCAACGCAAGAGCAAAAAGAGCGAATGTTAAAAAATATATTAACAACAAATCCTCCACATCAAAAGCGAGCAACTATCCTATCTTATCAAGTAAAACCTTTACTCTATTTATCTGCCAGTGTCGTCATCTTGATTGGGATTGGTTTTAATCTAAATCTAAATCATCAAAATATAACGTCACCACCGGTTTCTTCATCACCTGAATTACCTTTTGAACAACCTAAGGATCTTCACAACATCATTACCTATAAGGGATACCGATATACTATTTTAGAAAATGTATCTCAAAAAATTGATACATTATCACTTACTAACGTATTAGAAACGATCCATGTTAAAGATAATATCGGGCTTGATTTAGATGAAATAAGTACGAATGAACAAGATATAATGATTTGGGAAAGTGATAACTATCATCCAGATTATCGAATTGTCATTCAACAGGGGGACGCGTATTATCTTTGCGAGAATTCTGAACAGTCTCTTTGGAAATAAAGTCAGAAAGAATCTTTATCATTTCAATGGGACTGATTGAACTTTCTTTTTGGATGAGGGGGGATAGTCTTTATCATTTTTAAAGGAAGAAAATTAATCAAAAGCAAGTGAATTTTTGATTGTTGAGAAGATGTGTGGTAAGTATTTATCAAGTCAAGAACAAGCGTTAGAAGCAATGACATTCTGATGTTTACTTTAATAATCAAATAGCTAGGAATGTAATTGTAATTCCCACTTTAAACGTAAAATAGGGATGATGACTACTGCGATGGCGATTCTATATACGACAGGGTAATTAAACTAGATAGGGTTGATCAACCTATATACAAAGAAAGAATTAGTTTATCTTTTAAATTGCAGGCCGAGAACTTTAAATACTTTAGTACGAAGGTATCGTGCGTAAATTATTATTAATGCTGTTACAACAACTATCACCCAAGAAATTTAATCTAAACTAAAACTTAGATAGCTCTATATGTCAGTCTATGTAAATTTTAGAACTTTAAAATTTTTAAACAACAAAAATTTAGTACGACTAACATATAGTCCTACTATAAATTTTAAAAATAAAAAAATTTAGTAGGGCTTATATATAAAGCTTAAATCCCCTGGTATCAAGACATCCTGCGTGATTAATAACAATTGCTTTAACAACAACTATTGCCCAATAATTTTAAATAAAACTTTAAGTTTGATAGCTGTATAGTCGTACTAAAATTTTCAAACTACAAAAATTAGTGCGACTAACATATAGACGCAGTAATAGTTTCGAAAATCCCCAAAACTAACCGCGTCTTATATAGTTGAAAAAACATGAAATAAATAAAAAAATAATATTTTATAAAATAAATCAACAAATTGTCCTCCTTGCTTGTATTACTAGTAGAAACACTAAAAAAACTAATTTAAAAGGATAGGGTGAATCATATGAAAAAAAACTTAATCAAATTAGGAGCTCTTTCAATCTTTGTTACGGCGATTGCTACAGGATGCTCAACTGCACAAATTGAACAAGAGGTAAAAAATCCGAGTCCATCTATATCAGAAACATCGCCAATGGGTGAATTCCGTAAGATGATTGATGTTAATGGTTTCCGTTATGTTTTCTTAAATAATGGAGAAGCGTTTGATTTAAAAGCGAGTCAACTTGGGGGTGAACTTGATAAAATTGAAATGTTAAAAGATGCTAATGTATATGAAATCAAAGGTTATGATGGCGCGTTTCGTTTTGCGGTAGAAGCTAATAATGAATTCTTTATTGCTCAACTGGTCTCAAAATCAGATGATTCGGCTATGGATATTGCCACATATTTTGAGATGGCAAATCTTGAAGACCATGTAAAAGAAGTTCAGATTTTTGACCATTTAGGAATGGAGTTGTTACAAACACTAGATCAAGGTCAAGCGACTAATCTTTTAAACGTATTTTCAAAGACAGCTGTTGCTAATTTAGCTTCGGAAGACTACGAAGCAATTGCTGCGGCTCAGACAAATAATGAGTCATATAAAGTTGTATTTATTTTAGAAGATGGTACGACAGTAGAGGAATATGTTATTCCAAACATGGGATATGTGACAGTAGGGGACTATACATGTACATCTGATACGTTAGCTACACAATTGTTAGAAGTATTAGGAAGTTTAAATGTAGTGCCGATGAACTAATGGGTTTGGACTAAGGCGTAATTTGGGTAGTAATCTTGTTTATGTAATAGAGGGATAATAACAAAACCACCAGGATACTTTATCGTTTTCTGGTGGTTTTGTTAGGTTATAGAGTAAGGGAAATAGATCATATCAGGCAATTTAGTTAGATCCGAGAAAAGTTTAATTTTAAAATTTGAGATGAGAAATTAGCTATATATAGGAGGTATTTTTTGAAGTTGATTTTATTTATTTGCACTGAGGTTAATACAAGAAGGATTGGATAACGGGGAGTGAATTGAAAAATTTCATTTTTGACCATTTAAAGATACGAAATGGGTGCAAAGATAACTCTGACTTGTTCTTGAACTATGAAGGTAGTCCTCATACGTGTTATGATTTTACTAGCTAAAACAGAACGGGGGCAAGGATTATGAAGCAAAATAAATATGATGATCAAGCTTTTTTTAATAAGTATTGTCAGATGGAGCGTTCGATTGGTGGGTTGGAATTTGCGGGGGAGTGGCATGTTTTAAAAACAATGTTTCCATCGTTTGCGGGTAAAAATGTGCTTGATATGGGGTGTGGTTTTGGATGGCATTGTCGTTATGCTGCACAGCAACAAGCAAGTACGGTGCTTGGAATTGATATTTCAGAGAAGATGCTTGAGCGGGCACGTATGCAAACGGTAGAGGAAAATGTGAGATATGCATGCATGCCGATGGAGGATTTTGATGAGGATGGGGGGAGCTTTGAGGTTGTTATTAGTTCGTTAGCTGTTCATTACGTCAAAGATTTCGATAAATTATGTCAAAAGATTTATAACTGTATGGTTAGCGGTGGTGATTTTATTTTTTCTGTGGAGCACCCTGTTTTTACGGCGAATGCTAGTCAAGATTGGATTTATAATGAGGGTGGTGAAATTTTACACTGGCCGATTGACCATTATCAAAGTGAGGGAATTAGAGCAACTAACTTTTTAAATGAAGAGGTTATTAAATACCATAGAACGTGTGCGAGTTATTTGAATACATTAATTAAAACTGGCTTCAGGATTCAAGAAATATCGGAGCCGATTCCATCACAAGAAATGTTAGCGGATCATTCGTATATGAAAAATGAGTTAAGACGGCCGATGTTTTTGATGATTCGTGCTAAGAAGGTTTTGAATTAGGACTTGTTAGACGGTAGTGTAAAGTGTTGATATCTCATATGTTAATGTAAAGTAGCAAAAAAACATCACATTTATTTCAAGCTAGTTGAATGAATGAGGTGTTTTTTTGATGGAATGGCACGCGATTAGACGTATTTTTAATAATTTTAAATAAAATTTCAAAAAAGGTCCCTAAAAAAATAAATGATTTTGTATTTTATAGTGAAGCAAGAAAAAGTAGAAAAAATCGCTCTATTAGATTTTATTGTTGTTATGAATGGATACTGAATAAATTAACCTGTTTGAATTTATTAAAAGGACTGGTAGGAGCTAACTTTATAAATTATTTAAAATCTGTAATTTTTCCAACCATTAAGTTTAAATGGGTTTCAGGGCATTAGGAAAACAACATTAAAAGCTAATACAGAGAAAAAAATAGGAGGATTATAAAATGAAAAAATTATTAATTGGTTTAGGTGTTGTTGTTTTAGGTGGGGTGACGGTAACAGCTTTATCTTATGGTCAAAACGGATTAAGAGCAAATGCATCACGTCTTGATGCACAAGTGAAAACGACATTAAATATAGAGTATGGAGATGATTGGGATGATTTACTTGAGGATGCCTATGGTAATCGTTGGGCAGATTCAATTGAAGCAAAATATCAAACATCTATCAATTCAGTGGTGGTTGACGAAGTTGCGCGTTTAGCTAAGCGAAGTTTATTAGAAGATGAATTAGAAAATAAATTAGATAAAATTTATGGGGATGACTGGGATGATATTCTTGAATCAGTTTACGGAGATGATTGGGATGATGCGTTAAATTTAAAATATGGTCAAGAGTATATATCAAAGCTTGAGGAGGAGTTAAAACAAATATTGGCTACTCGTAAAGAGTTGCTTCCCCTGTTACATGACAATGATGATAAGTACGATGATTTAGATGATGTGAATGATGATAAGTACGATGATTTAGACGACGCAAATGATGATAAGTACGATGATTTAGACGATGCAAATGATGATAAGTACGATGATTTAGACGATGTGAATGATGATAAGTACGATGATTTGGACGATGCAAATGATGATAAGTACGATGATTTAGATGACGTGAATGATGATAAGTACGATGATTTAGATGACGTGAATGATGATAAGTACGATGATTTAGATGATGCAAATGATGATAAGTACGATGATTTAGACGATGTAAATGATAATGATCAAGATTAATTGAATCGTTTTTAAAATACTAGTTTAAAAAATGTTGGGGTTACGCTAGTGTAGCTTATTTTAGGGACATCTATTGGTACTGATATTAGTAAAGCTTTGTCATTTATTACTATTTTAAAATAGTCTATCGAGGTGTTGATTATTTTTATATTCTTATTAGATGACTGATTATGTATTAAATTAAATGATGAATATATAGTGAGAGAAACAGAAGAAACTGGCCCACAGTGCAGTTGCTTCTGTTTTTTTCGTTTTATGTTAAAGTAATTTTAAAAATTGGATGTTCTGGATAAAAATTACATATAAACACTTAACTCTTACATGGGTCTAGTCAAGTTCAAGGAACCTCATTTATACTGAAATTATTTCCAGGGTTTACTTTTAAAAGTAGAACTAAATCTGGATTAAAGTAAGAGGTTTAAATAGAGAGGATTGAGATCATGAAGAAGAATTGGTTCATTATGACAGCTTTATTTTTAAGCTTAGTGACGGTATTTACCAAACCCGTTCTAGCAAATGAGGAGATATCTGCTCCTGAGTCGATGTTAAAAACAAGTACCGTAAAACCAGATTTACAACGTAAAATAGTTGGGTATTTCCCTGAATGGGCGTATAAAAGTGAAGAACATAATTATTTTAATGTAGCGGATTTACAGTGGGATACGCTAACGCATATTCAGTATTCATTTGCAATGGTTGATCCAGCAACTAACAAGATTACATTCGGAGATAAACATGCCGCGACTTTAGAAACATTTGAAGGTATGGATTTAAATTATCGTGGTGAAGAAGTTTCATTAGATGAGACGTTACCATATAAAGGTCATTTTAATTTATTACAAGTTATGAAGCAAAAGTTCCCTGATGTCAAATTATTAATCTCAGTTGGTGGATGGGCAGGGTCTCGTGGATTCTATACGATGATGGATACGGATGAAGGAATTAATACGTTTACTGATTCAGCTGTTCAATTTATTAGAGATTATGGATTTGATGGGGTGGATATTGATTTTGAATTCCCTTCATCAACGAGTCAATCTGGGAATCCAGAAGATTTCGATGTGTCAGAACCAAGACGCGAAACGATTAATGAACGTTATAATTTAATGATGAAAATATTAAGAGAAAAAATTGATGCGGCGGCTTTAGAAGATGGAAAAGAGTATTTATTAACAGCAGCTGTGAGTGCCTCTTCATGGGTACTCGGTGGTGTAAGTTCAAATGAGTATGCAAACTATTTAGACTTCTTAAGTATTATGTCTTACGATTATCATGGTGGATGGAATGAGTTTGTTGAAAATCAAGCAAATATTTATCCAGATCCTTTGGATCGTGAAACGGCAAATATGTTAATGCCTGTTTTAGCAATGGAATGGTCATACAGATATTATCGTGGGGTATTACCTCCAGAGAAAATTTTAATGGGAATTCCTTACTACACACGTGGATGGGAAAATGTTCAAGGTGGAAATGGTTCTGGGTTACATGGAACAAGTAAGTCACCTGCAACAGGGAAATATAATATTTGGGGAGATCTCGATTCATCTGGAAATCAAATTCCTGCAGGCGCTAATCCTTTATGGCATGTGTTAAATTTAATGGAACAAGATCCTAATTTGAAAATTCATTGGGATGAAGTAGGGAAGGTGCCGTATATTTGGCAAAATGATGAGAAAGTCTTTTTAACATTTGAAAATGAACGCTCAATAGATGAACGTTTAAAATTTATTGAAGAGAATAATTTAGGTGGAGCCTTAATTTGGGTCATGGATGGAGACTTTGGATTAAATGATGAGTACGAAGAAGGATCGATTGATGTTAATAAAGGAAAGTATACATTTGGAGATACATTAACTAGACGCTTAAGTAATGGATTAAAAGCAATGGGACCAGCCAAGTTAACAGATGAAAATCAAAATCATTTACCAGCGATTAACGTGGGGGTAGAGTCTAATGGAACCTATGATCATCCGAATTATACATATGACTTTACCGTGACAAATTATACAGATGAAAAAATTGAAGGCGGTTGGGAATTATCATTTGATTTACCAAAATCAGCTGTGTTCAAATCATCTTGGGGTGGAACAGTTACTGAAAAAGAGAATGGTGATTTTACAACGATTACGATTACCTCTTCTGGATGGCAACATCTTGAACCAGGAGGAAGTGCAACACTTCAAGGGATGATTGGATTATGTTTTTCAGGTGTAAGAAATATCACATTTAACGGAATGAATCCAGTGGGTGAGGATGGAGATACGGGGACACCCATTCCCCCAAGTAATGAAGCACCAGTTATTTTAGGAGCTAAAGATAAAACAATAGAAATTTTAGAATCATTTAATGTATTAACAGGAATAAGTGCAACAGATAAAGAAGATGGTGACTTAACATCAAAAATTATTGTTAATGGGTCAGTTGATACAACAGTAGCGGGAACATATGAATTAACGTATGAAGTAAGTGATAGTCAACAATTAAAAACGGTAGTGACACGTACGATTACCGTAATAGAGACACCAGAACCACCACTTCCACCAAGTAATGAAGCACCAGTTATTTTAGGAGCTAAAGATAAAACAATAGAAGTGGGAGAATCATTTAATGTATTAACAGGAATAAGCGCAACAGATAAAGAAGATGGTGACTTGACATCAAAAATTATTGTTAATGGGTCAGTTGATACAACAGTAGCGGGAACGTATGAATTAATGTATGAAGTAAGTGATACCCAAGGTTTAGTTGCAAGTGTCACTGTTACTATAACGGTGAAAGAAGCAGATATTGAAAATCCGGATACAGATACATACGATTCAACAAAAATATATTTAGCAGGTGACCAAGTTCTGTACAAAGGCCAAAAATACACAGCTAAATGGTGGGTACAAGGAGAAGAACCAGACCAATCGGCAGCTTGGGAAAAAGAAGTCACGCCAAATGAAGATGGTTCAGTTACATACGAACCAGGAATGGTATTTATAGGTGGAGAAGTGGTGAAATATAATAAGCAACTATATCGCGCCAAATGGTGGACGAATACAACACCAGGAACTGACGATTCATGGGAATTAATTAAATAAGAGATAGAATAAAAGGACCTCCAGGGTCCTTTTATTGCAGGCAATTAAAACTATAAATATCCAATAAGTATAGAACATTGGGTGTTTATATAAAAAAAACGAATTAATTTAAAATTAAAACGCTTTATTATTGAAAAAAAACTAATATTATGATACGGTATTAAGAGTCAAAAAAACTAATCACACAGATGGAGCAAGTTCCCAAGTGCTATACTAAAGTGTAGTGGAAATTTGTGTTGATATTTGTGGGAGTCAAACAAAATTTATATTAGGAGGAATTATTATGGCAATAATTTCAATGAAACAATTATTAGAATCAGGAGTACACTTCGGTCACCAAACTCGTCGCTGGAATCCAAAAATGAAAAAATACATCTTCACTGAGCGTAATGGAATCTACATTATCGACTTACAAAAATCATCTAAAAAAAT
>JBOFCV010000298.1:0-5325 GCA_051646305.1 Turicibacter sp. | reverse complement strand
AAAGAAGTTAATTAAGTTGATCAGATGGAGACTCAACGGTTGCTGCCGAAACAGTGACGATAATGAGGAACCAGCAGATTAAAGTTAGAAGTAATCAATACTGTAAAGAAGTTAATTAAAGTTTATTTAATGGAGACTCAGTGGTTGCTGCCGAAACAGTAACGATAATGAGGAACCAGCAGATTAAAGTTAGAAGTAATCAATACTGTAAAGAAGTTAATTAAGTTTATTTAATGGAGACTCAGCGGTTGCTGCCGAAACAGTGACGATAATGAGAACCCAAAAGTTAAAAGTTTAGAGTAAATATAATCAATCGTGTAAAGAAGTTAATTAAGTTGATCAGATGGAAACTCAGTGGTTGCTGCCGAAACAGTGACGATAATGAGTAATCACCAGATTAAAGGTAAAAGTAATCAATACTGTAAAGAAGTTAATTAAGTTGATCAGATGGAGACTCAACGGTTGCTGCCGAAACAGTAACAATAATGAGGAACCAAAAGTTTAAAGTTTAGAGAATTATAATCAGTTGAATGCAAAAAAAAGCTACTCATAGGTATCTAAGTTAAGAATCTCAATCACTAGGGCCGAAAACCTAGTAACCGTTGAGAGACATAACAAATAGCTAAGGAGTAACGTGGAAACAAACATAAATATCTAGTTATAATCAATATTAAAAAAAGTTAAAGTATGAATGAGTGTAGGGGGAACTTGTCGTTCATAGGGCCGAAAACCTATTTGCAAACGATTGATTCTCTACATTAAAGATTATGAACAACTTAACCAAATTATAACCAAATATTTAAATAAATTATGAAAATTTAAAAAAAGTTAGAAGAATAAGCTGGTATTAAAACACCAAAAGCAGCCAAACGTAATATAACAAGAGTGAGAAAATCTAAATAAGTCGTGAGACTAAAGAATTTCAAAGTGGGGTTATCATATAGGCGTTCAAGCAAATAGGAACACTTAGGCTAAAAATCTAAATTAAAACCTATTAAGAACAAACGCGAAGCAATAACACCAAAAACTAAAGGGACATTTTAAAGCTAAAATGAATTAGAAAAATACAAAAAACCCAACTCTAATGACAAAAGAGTATCTAAGATTTAAGAAACGAACCACCACACAATTGAATAAAGAGAACAAACATACAACACGTAAGTTATTTTGTGACAGTTATCGCAAATAAAACTTTATCTATAATAAGTAGATAAACTTTTGCCCGAAAAAATTTACACTAACCTACCGAAACTAAATAATGGAACCTGGCCCCGGCATTTACAACGACTGTGTTAGAATGATTTGTATGATTGATCATCTGGTAGAAAAGATACATTAATCTTTTAATAAATGGAAAAACAGCCAATTAGAAAAAATAGTATGACAACACGTATCACAAGTTTAAACATTTAAAGTTACAAATGTAGTGCCCCTTATCATGAATAAGGATTGTATCCGGACAGACAACTGAATAGAAGAGGCGATTTAAATGGATCGTCAGATAAAATAAAAGACGTGTATAAAACGTTAATTAAACTCTTGAATGAGTATGTGAGTTGAAGTATCCAAAGGCTTCACCTTGACTAATAACTTTGGGAACTAAGATTTGAAAGCCACTTATCCGTTTTGAAATTTAACATGATATCTTAATGCCTTCAAGATATTGTGAATGTTAAAAAGGTTTATCGTATGAACTTAATGCCTTCAAGTGATACGCAAAATCTTTTAATCACTTCAATTGTTGAATGCCTTCAAATGATTGGAGTTACTGATTAGCTTAGAATGAAATTTAAAACTTTATTTAATGAATCATAACCGCGGATGATTCTTGGATACAATGAAATAGGTTCTAAGTGAAATACTATACATTAACACCTTTTGTGTTAGATGGGTTTAAGTAAAAACGGTCTTGATTATTTTGTCTAGAATCGTTAAATAATGCTTGTACCATTTAGTTTTAAGGCTCAATAACAAAGCCCAAATAAAAAGACCAATCCCCCGACGGCTTGGTCTTTTTATTTGCATCTAATTTTTAGTTGTATTAGTTTACAAAAGAAAGTAGGAAGCGTTTAAATTATTTTCTGGGCAATAATTTTTGGCTTAGATATAAGTAAAGATGAGGTTCCATACACTTGTCAAAACTTAAACTAATACTTATGTTAGAATGACTCATTTTTTTTAAAAAAATTTTAGTCAGTCTATAAAGCTATCTAGGTTTTATAGAAGCTTAAATTTATTAGGTGATCTAAGTTGTGAAAGCATTTTTAAACATTCACGCAGCATATTATCGCATCTTCTCTTCATCAGGGCGCTCTAAAGTTTTTGAAAATACTAAAAAACTTATAAAAGTCTTAGTTTCGATTTGTATTTTTAAAAACGATACTTCGATTATAGTACGTCTGTATAGCAGGGTGATTAAGTTTTATAGGTTGCACAATGTATGAGTTCTAAATAGATTTTCTAGAAAGGTATTTATCCTTTCAAAGTTGCTTCGTAAAATGTAAAATACATTTGAGTTTGTGTATATAGTTGGAAGAGGAAAAGTAAACTATGTAAAATTTGTATGAAACAGTGTGTTATTCTTTATTTAAAGTGAAAAAAAGCTATAATAGATACTAAGCGTTTTTAATGGAAAATAAGGAGCAGTAATTAATGAAAAATGTCATATTAAGGACAATAAAAAAATACAATTTATTTAAAGAAAACGATCGGGTAGTGCTTGCTATCTCAGGTGGTGCAGATTCAATGGCATTACTTCACGTTCTTCTTGACGTAAAGAATCAATATAATCTTCAACTAATTGTGGCTCATGTGAATCATAAGAAACGATTAAACTCAGAATTAGATGAAGTGTTAGTTGAAAAGATAGCTTCTGAAAATAATCTTCCTTATGAGGTTTATTATCTCCCCCAAGACGCCTCTGGAGCTAACTTTCACGACTATGCAAGAACAAAGCGTTATGAATTCTTTAAAAGAGTGGCACAGAAATATCAAGCAACTGGGTTAGTCACTGCCCATCATGCAGATGATCATCTTGAAACACAAATACACCGATTACTTTATCAGAGTACAGCTATAGGGCTAATTGGGATTGAGCCTAAAATAGACAGAAATGAATTACAAATTATTCGACCCTTAATCGAAGTGACAAAAGAAATGATCTATGACTATTGTCACACGTATCATGTTTTATTTCGTGAAGATGAATCAAATGAAAGTGATAATTATACACGTAACAGAATTCGACATTACATCATTCCTACGTTAAAAAAAGAAAGTCATTCTGTGTATCATCATTCACGACTAATTAGTGAACAATTAAGCGAAGACGAACAATTTTTTAATCATCAAATTGATGAATTAATGAAAAATGTTATGGTTTTAGATCATCATTATGAGGTATCAAGGGGATTTTTAGCACAATTACCGCCAAGTTTATCTAAAAGGTTAATCAAAAGAATTCTTCAACAATTTACCTTGAAAGATATACAAACCCATCATATTACCGAGGTTATTAATTTAGTAATGAACGAGAAACCAAACCTCCAATTAAAATTACCGCATCAAATTTGCTGTATAATTGCATATGATTCAGTTGTTTTTACCACAATAAACAATCGAGTGAATTCTTATGGTTTTGTTTTAAATTTGAATTCTATCATCACATTGCCGAATGCAGCAAAATTAGAATTAACCGTGAACAAAGTCGATGAAAAAACGGAAAAATCTTGCATTAATAAAGTTCATTTGTGTTATAATGAAATAGAATTGCCTTTAATGGTTAGAACTAGAAAACCAGGCGATAGAATCCAATTAATGAACGGTTACGGCAGTAAAAAAATTAAAGAAATTATGATTGAAGAAAAGGTTCCAAAAAGCCAACGTGATACTTGGCCAATCATAGTGGATGCAAATGACCGTATCATTTGGGTGCCGATGCTAAAGAAATCGGCATACTGTTTGAAAACATTAAAAGGAAATCTCATTACAATTGACTACAACGACTTCGGAGGGAAATGAAGATGCATAACGATATTAAAGAAATTTTATTAAGTACAGAACAAATTGAAGCAAAAGCAAAAGAATTGGGGCGTCAATTAGCGGTAGACTACGCAGATAAATCACCCATCGTTTTAGGTTTGCTTAAAGGATCAATTCCTTTCATCGGAGACTTAATAAAACAAATTGACATTCCGTTAGAACTTGAGTTTATGGATGTATCAAGTTATCATGGTGGAACACAATCAAGTGGTCAAGTTAAAATTTTAAAAGACCTTGATGTTTCAGTTGAAGGTCGTGACATCATTATTGTTGAGGATATTGTTGATACAGGATTCACTTTGACACGCGTGATTGAACTTTTAAAACATCGTGGGGCTGCTTCAGTTGAAGTTGTTACAATGTTAGATAAGCCAGAAGGTCGTGTTGTTGTAATGGAACCGAAATATATCGGATTCACTATTCCAAAAGAATTTGTTGTTGGATACGGTTTAGATTATAATGAGTTCTATCGTAATCTACCATATGTAGGGATATTAAAAGAAGAAGTTTATATGAAGTAAAGAAAGAGGTGCTAAGATGCCACCAGTTAATCCAAAAGATAAGATCAAGAGTGCAAAAAAGAAAAGTAATTTTAATAAAAAAGGTCCTCAAAGCATAGGAATTTACTTTATTTTATTCATTATTGTTTTAGGATTATACGGATTTTTATTCATTCCACAAGATACCCCAGTGATTGAAGACTTAACTTATACACAATTACTAACTCATATGGAAGCGGGTGACATTACAGAACTGTTTACTCAGCCGGTTGATGGGGAAGAAAATAGAGGAATCTATCAAGCTACAGGTAAAATGTTAGTTGATGGAAAAGAGGTTGTTTATGTTTCAAACGTAACAACTGAGACTCAATTAAATAAGTTAACAGACTTAGCTGTTACGCAAGGTGTTGAGGTTAGTAATAAATTAGCGTCTAGCATCGGTAAGATTTGGTCATTCTTGTCTTACGCGTTATTAACAGTTTTATTCCTTGGCGTTATTATGTTTATGTTTAGAAGCGCTCAACGCGGTAATAATAAAGCATTCGATTTTGGTAAAAGCCGTGCAAAATTATCTAAACAAGAAGGAATTTCATTTGAAGATGTTGCTGGAAACGACGAAGAAAAAGATGAACTTGTTGAAGTAGTTGATTTCTTGAAAAATCCAGCTAAATACAATGAAATGGGTGCTCGTGTACCAAAAGGGATTTTATTAGTAGGTCCTCCAGGTACAGGTAAAACGTTACTTGCTCGTGCTGTGGCAGGAGAAGCAGGCGTACCATTTTAT
>JBOFCV010000271.1:0-8489 GCA_051646305.1 Turicibacter sp. | reverse complement strand
AAGCCTTACCATCGATTGCCTCTATTTCAGATGTTCATGTTAGAACATCTGCAGGTCTTGAGACGGGAACGCACATTCATATTAAGGGTGGAGATTTATTAGCAAATGAGCCAGGATTAATGAGAAAAGGAACAGAGATGGAGGTCAATCATCTGTTTTTTAACACGCCCGCCCGCTTAAAACATATCAAATCATTGAATACTGAGCTGAGTCATATTACAGACTATCTGAATAAAGTGGCGCTTTCTCATCCCGAGATTGCGTTCAAATTATTTAACAACCAACGTTTATTGTTCCAAAGTAATGGTCAAAATAATTTACAAAGTGTTATTGCGAATGTCTATGGGTTTGATGTGGCTAAAAAGATGATCCCTTTTCATTCTAAAAATGATGATTATGAGATATCAGGTTATTTGAGCGACCCCATTATTAATCGGTCATCTCGCAATTACATTTCAATTATTGTGAATGGACGCGCGATCCGAAATTATAATTTAGTTCGAACGATTACGGATGCGTATCATACCTTAATGCCAAAAGATAAGTACCCGATCGTGATTATCAATTTAAAATTAGACCCTATTTTAGTCGATGTCAATGTGCATCCCGCTAAACTTGAGGTTCGATTTTCACAAGAAGAGGCATTAAAAGCTTTTATTTTAACTGAATTGAAAAAAGTGATTCATAAAGTGGAGTATATTCCAAACACTGTATTTAAAGAAAGTGTTGCGAATCAAATGATAAAACCAGTGCAACAGAGTATTGTGTTCAATCAGGAAGCAAAAGTTGAGACGCCCAAAGTTATAGAGTTGACCGAAGAAGTTGTGACAGTGAATGAAAAAGAAGCAACGTTTTCGATGCCAAAGGATCGAGTCATTCCGGATATAGCAACATTAATTGAGAAGGAGATACCGGTTCCTGTGGGCAAAAATCAGTTAAAACCTATTCCTGTCCCAGTAGAAAAATCATCGCCCCCTTCTGTTTTAGAGGTTCCAATCTCACAAAACACTAAAGGTGAATCAGAAGACATGAAGTTTTCAAAACCAGATGATTTACAACTTATCGCCCCCACTAAAACAGCTGAAGCAAAACTTTTACTTTATTATATTGGACAAATGCATGGAACGTATCTGCTTGCCCAAAATGAAGAAGGTTTATTCATCGTGGACCAGCATGCAGCGATGGAACGTGTTCAATATGAAAAAATATATCGTCGATTGAGTGATGTTTCATCGGATCATATTGAATTAATTGTTCCGATTGTTTTACAGTATACACAAAATGAAATCTTGTTGCTAAAATCAGCGTTGAAACCGCTAATGGAGTGGGGATTTGAAATTGAAGAATTTGGACAAAATTCTTTAGTTGTTCGAAGTGTCCCGATTTGGTCACAAAATCAAAATATTCAACAGATTGTGGAAACTATCATGCAACAAATTTTATATGATAATAAATTTAATATCGCAAAACTTAGGGAATCAGTTGCCATTAGTATGAGTTGTAAAGGATCAATTAAGGCGAATCAATACATAAATGAACATGAAATTAAACAGCTACTAGTTGATCTTTGTCTATGTGAACAACCCTATACTTGTCCGCATGGGCGACCGATTATAGTGAAGCTAACAAAATATGAAATAGAAAAATTATTCAAACGAGTAATGTAGGTGATCCTGTGGAATTAGTATGTATTGTAGGTCCAACGGCCGTCGGAAAAACAAAAATGAGCATCGAATTAGCAAAGGCATTGAATGGTGAAATTATTAGTGGCGATTCGATGCAAATTTATAAAACAATGGATATCGGAACAGCAAAAATAACCGAAGAGGAACGCCAAGGGATTCCCCATCATTTATTAGATGAAAAAAATCCTGATGAAACGTACTCAGTCGCCGAGTTTCAAAAAACAGTGCGCCATAAAATTGACGACATCAAACGTCGTGGAAAATTACCTATCATTGTAGGTGGCACAGGTTTATACATTAAAAGTGTGTTATATGATTATACCTTTAATGAACAAGAAGAAACAAAAACAGTAGACACCGATTCTTTATATGAATTGCTAACAAATGAAGAACTCTATGAGAAATTAAAGCAAGTTGATGAAGAAACGGCGAAAACAATTCACCCAAATAATCGTAAACGTGTTTTACGTGCATTAGCTATTTTTGAAAGTAGTGGAATTAGGAAATCAGATTTGATTGAAGCCCAAGAACATAAATTGATCTATGATGTAAAATTGATTGGCTTAACAGATGACCGCGAATTGTTATATGACCGAATTAACAAACGTGTCGATGTGATGTTTGAAAATGGTCTGTTAGATGAGGTAAAGGCGCTGTTTGATCAGGGGATTTCTAAATTATCACAACCGATTCGTGCAATCGGGTATAAAGAGTTATATGATTACTTTGAAGGTCTTATTTCATTAGAGGAATGTTGTGAATTGGTTAAGCGTAATTCACGCCGATATGCTAAACGTCAATATACATGGTTTAATAATCAAATGGATGTCAAGTGGTTCTCTGTAGATGTGAATCAATTTGATGAGACTGTGGATCAAGTTTTAGCGTTTATAAAAATATAATCTTAACTAAAAAATAAGTTTATTGTAGTTTTTGAGAAGATAGCATCAATGTACCTCGTTAAAATGGGATGTTTTGATGAAAAAGTAGTAAATAAAAAAAGAGTTAAGCTGTTACTTATGCAACAGCTTAACTCTTTTTTTATTTGTATTACTTCATATTTCTAAATAAACCGATCACTTTACCAATAATTGTAACGTCATTTACAATGATTGGAGCTAGCAAATCATTTTCAGGTTGCAAACGAATTGAACCATTTTCTTTGAAGAAACGTTTAACCGTTACTTCGTTGTCTTCTATCATTGCTACAACGATATCACCATTATTTGCTTCTGATTGTTGCTTGACAATAATTTGATCACCATCGTAAATCCCAGCATTTATCATTGAATCACCTGAAACGTTTAACATAAATACTTGATGATTACTTGGAACCATATGAGTGGGTAATGGGAAATATTCATCAGGATTCTCAATTGCTTCGATGGGTGTTCCTGCTGTGACTTTTCCCACAAGTGGTACATTAACAATCGTATTTAATTCAATAAGATTTGTGGGTTTTTCCTGTGATGTAGGGGTAAGGCTAGCAGCAGATAAGACAACAAGTCCACGAGTAGTAGATTTATCTTTTCTGATGAATCCCTTTTTTTCAAGTTGATTTAACTGGTTATGAACAGACGCTGTCGATGATAATCCAACAGCTGCTCCTATTTCGCGAACACTAGGTGGATATCCTCTTTTACTAACTTCTAATGCTATAAAATCAAGGATTGATTGTTGACGTTTTGTAATGGGTTTCATAAGAATAGGCCCCTCCTTTTAGTTAATTCTATTATACCAGTAAATTTAAAAAAACACAAACAGTCGTTCTTTGGGGT
The DNA here is from genome assembly GCA_051646305.1 of Turicibacter sp. Taxonomy (GTDB): domain Bacteria; phylum Bacillota_I; class Bacilli_A; order MOL361; family Turicibacteraceae; genus Turicibacter. The sequence goes on along the minus strand of JBOFCV010000271.1, from coordinate 5,026 downwards.
TGACTTAAAACACATGTTCGTATATAATTACCCATATACTAAACAAATGTTTGATAAAGGTGGTTGTTTATGTTAATTAATATGTCCAATTTTATTTATAGTTATCGCTATATCATCGGTTTTTATTTTTTTTGCTTAATAGGAGGGATTATTACCTTATCGATATAACATTTAAACATATGTTATCTATATAAGTCGCAGTTAGTTTTGTGGATTTATAAAACAATTACTGCGCCTATAGGATGTCGACATATCAACGTGTTCAAGTTTTATAGGTAGGCGTATAATATCTAGTTTTATTATCGGCTCGTATATAGTTAGTGAAAGAGGAAATTTGAGTGTTTTTTAATTTAAATTTCATTGAATAAATAAGTGAAAGCTTTTATTGCTCATGAAGGGGATAGTTTAATGTACTGTCAAACTTATGTACAGAAGGTTTAGTTTTCAGTTTTTAAAATAAAATGTGAGATTAATAGGGTCTGAAAATGAAGAATTGATAAGTTCTTTGTTTCTCAGTAAATTTTTAAGAACAGCATAGGTGAAGTGAATAAAAGGTTTTAGAATCTTTTTTTGAAAAAAACTTGAATTATTTAATAAAAAAATTGTTAGATTGAGTCAAACGTGTTACATGGTAGACAACAAATAAAAATATAGTGAGTTTTATTGTTTATGACTTATCATTTTGATATAAATTTGGTATATTAATAAAGTCATGAAGAAAATGAGGTGTTCTTATGTTAACAGAGGATAAATTAAATAGAATTAATGAACTTGCAAAAAAGAAAAAGTTGGGAACTTTAACGGATGAAGAAGTAAAAGAACAACAACTGTTACGAGAAGAATATTTAATTTCTTTTAGAGCAGGAATGCAACAAACAATCGAAAATATGACGGTCATTGATCCAAATGGAACAGATGTTACCCCAGAAAAAGTAAAACAAATCAAAAAACAACGTGATGGTGTGGTTCACTAGTTGTTTAGACATAAAAAAAAGATTTGCCAAAGGCAAATCTTTTTTTGTTATTCAATTAAGCTTCGATAATTGAATCAGTAGGACATACTGCTTCACAAGCTCCACAGTCGATGCAAGTGTCAGCGTCGATTACGTAGATATCTCCTTCAGTAATGCAATCTACTGGACATTCAGCAGCACAAGCTCCACAAGCGATACAAGTATCAAGAATTTTACGTGGCATATAATAGACCTCCCATCCATATTTAATTTCTAGGTAATTATATCATAAAAAAGAAATTACTGTAACGATTTTGCTCTCGAATACGATAGGTAACTTAGAAATTTATAGAGCTAGAGGTGATATCACTTTGTTAGCCATAGGAATCTAACGGTTTATTGTCGAAAAAAAGCACGCAAGAGTTGGAATGTCGATTTACACGATAGAAATTTGATCATAATAGAGCCATGATGATAAATTGAATGAGAATGGGAGGCGTGCGCAAGTGTTTCACGCCTATTAGGTGAATAAAATTATGCTATTAAATTTAATGAATGATTGAAGAATAGTTTGTGTATAGATGAAGATTTAGATAAAGTCAAAAAAGAGGAGTTAAATTAGAGACATTTAAATAGATGATATAAGTGGTTTAAGTGGGAGAAAGGATGCTTACGAATGATTTGGGTGATTTCAAAAAGAAAATAAATCAAAAAGTCGCAGACAAAAAAACATAAAAAGCCAAAATAAGACTTAATTGAAATATTTTTTTAATGAAAATATTGTATTATTTTTGACAAAAGGGTATTATATAGATGGTAAAAGAGGAGGCTAATAACGTGGAAAATAACATCTCAACATTATCAATCAATGCAATTCGTACACTTGGAATCGACGCTATTAATAAGGCAAATTCAGGACATCCTGGGGTTGTATTAGGGGCAGCACCGATGGCGTATACATTATTTACGCAACACTTAAATGCTAATCCATCAAACAGTAAGTGGTTTAACCGTGATCGATTTGTATTAGCAGCAGGCCATGGATCAATGTTATTATATTCTTTATTACATTTATCAGGGTTCGACGTTAAAATGGATGACTTAAAGCAATTCCGTCAATGGGATTCTAAAACACCGGGACATCCTGAATTTGGACATACAGATGGAATTGATGCAACAAGTGGACCACTTGGACAAGGTATTCCAATGGCAATTGGGATGGCTTTAGCAGAAAAATATTTATCAAGTCGTTATAATAAACCAGGGTTTAACTTAGTTGACCATTATAATTTTGTCATCTGTGGTGATGGTGATTTAATGGAGGGTGTGACGAGTGAAGCTTCTTCACTTGCAGGACACTTAGGATTAGGTAAAGTTGTGGTTTTATATGATTCAAATGATATCTGTTTAGACGGAGATTTAACTCAAAGTTTCTCTGAAGATGTATTAAAACGTTATGAGTCTTATGGATGGCATATTCAACGCATTGAAGATGGAAATGATGTTGTTGCCATCAATGAAGCAATTGAAAAAGCAAAAGCAGTGACTGATAAACCTTCAATTATTGAAGTTAAAACAGTAATTGGATATGGTTCAAAACTTCAAGGAACTAATGCCGTGCATGGGGCACCACTAGGTGAGGAAGATGCATTGCATGCAAAAACTCATTATGGATGGGAGCATGAACCATTTACAGTTCCGCAAGAAGTCTATAATCATTTCAATGAAACAATTAAAACACGTGGTGAAATGGGTAATACGCAATGGAACGAGATGTTCTCGAAATATGAAGTAAAGTATCCAGAGTTAGCAAAAGAATTTATCGCTGCGATGAATAATGAAGTAATCGTCGATTTAAATGATGTGATGCCAAAATATGAAGTAGGACATTCAAGTGCGACACGTGATAATAATCATGAAGCAATTAATGCACTTGCTAGTGCCATTCCTTACTTCTTAGGTGGATCAGCTGACCTTTCACATTCAAATAAAACAAATATTAAAAACGGTGGAGATTTCTCAAAGGTAACGCCTGAAGGACGAAATATTAACTTTGGTGTTCGTGAGTTTGCAATGGCATCTATCTTAAATGGGATGGCTTTACATGGTGGAGTTAAAGTGTTCGGAGCGACATTCTTTGTGTTCTGTGACTACTTAAAACCAGCGGTTCGTATGGCTGCCTTAATGGGACTTCCTGTTACTTATGTCTTAACACATGATTCAATTGCCGTTGGGGAAGATGGTCCAACACATGAGCCAATCGAACAATTAGCCATGTTACGTACGATTCCAAATGTATCAGTCATTCGTCCAGCAGATGCAACTGAAACAGCAGCCGCATGGCGTTTAGCAGTAGAATCAAAAAATACACCAACAGCTTTAATTTTAACAAGACAAAACTTAACAACGATGGCGAACACGAACTATGAAGGTGTAAAACACGGCGCTTATGTTGTGAGTGAAGCTTCAACTGGGGAAATGGATGGTATTTTAATTGCAACCGGTTCAGAAGTTAATTTAGCAATGGCAGCACAAGCTAAACTTTTAGAACAAGGGGTTAACGTATCAGTTGTTTCAATGCCATCAATGGATCGTTTTGACAAACAATCAAAAGAATATCGTGAATCAGTTCTTCCAAAGCATGTGACAAAACGTATGTCACTAGAAATGGGAGCAACTTATGGATGGCATAAATATGTAGGGTTTGATGGTTATGTATTAGGGATTGATCGTTTCGGTGCCTCAGCTCCTGCTAACAAAGTTATCGCTGAGTACGGATTCACAGTTGAAAATGTCGTAAGTTTATTTAAACAAATCTAATTTAATACTACTTTTAAAGTATGTAAAGGCCAATGAAACTATTTTTTAGTTTCACTGGCCTTTTAATATTATATTGGTCAGACGCATTAAATACTTATATTTAGTTTTAAAAAAAGGTTAGCTAGAGAGGGGATGGACACGTATATACTTTTAAAAATGATTGTAAAATGAAATAACGATAAGTAAACGTATTCAATAAAACTCTATTGTTTGGTATAATATAGAATAAAAGGAGGGGGTTTACCTGGTTATCTCGTTATATATGAAAACAATCATAATTATTATTACAGCTATGTTAATGATGATTATTATAGCAATAAGTCAACTGAGTCGTAAGAAATCGCTCAAAATAATTACCTTAACACAATTAAAAGTGATGTTAGGTACAGGGCTATTATTAGTTGCATTAGTTTTTTTAAATAGTTATCAGTATATTATGGCTTTTGTTTTGGGGTATATTTATAAGGTGACGCCATTAGTGATAGCCTCAGATTTAACGATGGTTCAACCTGTCTTTTTTAATGATTTATTTGTCATTTTAAGTGTCATAGTGGTGGGAGTGATTATCAATATTTCCTTAGCTCATTATACAAAGTTAAATTATATTTTCATCGCACCGTTTGAAACACTTTTGATGGGTTATGTTATTGTACTGTTTATGAAATTTTCAATGGTATCAATATCAACAATTGTCATGGTGGGTGGCTTAATATTGGGGCTTATAATGAGTATTGGACCATACATGATATCTCATTTGTGTGAAGGAGATTTATATCGTAAATCAACCCTTGGATTTTTTAATTTTACCGGGTTTTATCTAAGTGTTTTCATTGGCAAACTATTTGGTAAATGTGATGTTAAATGCCAAGAAGTTATGGAGAGAAAACATTCTATTATTTTGAGAAATCCAATAAAATCCACCCTTTTTTTAATAATTATATTTACAATTGCATTGAATGGTTTGGCTAACTTACAGGGATACGAAACAAGTATGCGTCTTATTATTTTGGATCAGTTTAGCATTGAAGGAGATATGGTTCATCTGATTAACCTAATCGGATTAACCTTTGCAATGGGCTGCCTATTTGCGTTTTATCGCCTATATATAGTCATATATCCAGAGTTTATCGCTGGAATTAGACAAGTATTTCCTAGTAGAAAAATTGCAACTGATTTCATTTATCAACTACAAGAGTGTAGTCCGCACATTTTTATCGGTTTTTGGTTAAGTGTTATTGGGAGTTTTGTTAGTT